>NZ_JBHILT010000007.1:0-55918 GCF_042193405.1 Bartonella sp. TT110JLCBS | reverse complement strand
GAAATGCCCATGGGGCAGGGTCTAAGTACGCAAACTCCTGTAGATCAAGCACCTGGTTCAGAAATGCCCATGGGGCAGGGTCTAAGTACGCAAACTCCTGTAGATCAAGCACCTGGTTCAGAAATGCCCATGGGGCAAGGTCTAAGTACGCAAACTCCTGTAGATCAAGTACCTGGTTCAGAAATGCCCATGGAGCAAGATCCAAATACGCAGTTTCCTGTGAAGTAGTTGTTAGAAATATCTATGGAGCTGATGCGGTATGTATCAGCTCGTAGAAGAAATTCGTAGGATATAAAAAAGGAGATAAGTACAAGATATCAGTGGAATAAGTATCATGATTTTGAATATACTTTTAGTTTAAAAGAGAAAGTCCGTGGGGTATTTAGTCAAGCTTTAATTTTTGAGACAAATAGCTATTTGTAGAATATACAAAAAGTGATGTTTGTAAAATTTACTACAAAGAAAGAGAATGTGCGAAACAAGTTTTTATATTGTGTGAGATAAAAAAGCTACGAAGCAGTAATATTTTTAGATTTAAAGAATTTATATTAAAGATAGCATTAAAATTATTGTAATAATAATATGCAATTGAAATCAAAAATTTAGAGAATAATCAGAAAATTTAATGAAAACCGTTGCAATGACAGTTATTGGTGCTGGTTCTTTTGGTACTGCATTAGCGATTGCTGTTGCCCGTAATGGTCATAGTGTTTTACTTTGGGGGTATGATCCTCAACATATCAAAGAATTACAGGAACAACGTTGTAATCAAGTATATTTACCCGATATTCGATTTCCTGAAAATTTATTACTTGAAGCTTCGCTTGAAACTGCAATAACAGCAAGTCACAATATATTAATTGCTGTTCCAAGTCATGTATTTCATCAAGTTTTGTATAATGTTCAACCTTATTTGGATCAGCATTCACGTGTTATTTGGGCAACGAAGGGTTTAGAACATGGTACAGGACGTTTCTTACAAGAAGTTGCTCGTGAGATTTTAGGTGAAAAAATTCCTTTAGCTGTTTTTTCTGGACCCACTTTTGCTAAAGAACTGGCTATAGGTTGGCCTACTGCAATGACGATAGCAGCGTCTGATGATGTATTTGGTAAAGAATTGCAGCAACTTTTTCATTGTGACAAAAGTTTTAGAGTTTATAAAAGCTCAGATATGATTGGTGTTCAATTAGGGGGAGCAGTCAAAAATATTATTGCTATTGGTGCAGGAATATCAGATGGCATGGGATTTGGGGCAAATGCCCGAATAGCTCTCATCACACGAGGATTAGCTGAAATCAGTCGTTTAGGGGGGGCTATGGGTGCTGAACTTTCTACATTTATGGGAATGACAGGCTTAGGTGATCTGGTTTTGACGTGTACTGATAATCAGTCGCGTAATCGCCGTTTTGGAATACTGCTTGGTAAAGGAATAGATATAAAAGAAGCGGAAAAACAAATTGGTCAGGTTGTGGAAGGATATTTAAATACCAAGGAAGTACATATGTTGGCGCAGCGTATTGGGGTAGAAATGCCCATTGTAGAACAAATTTATCAAATTCTCTATTGTGGTAAAAACATAACTGAAGCGGCAAACACATTATTAAACCGCACCCTCAAGGACGAAATACAATGATGTTCTGTTTTTTTAATAATTCCAATCGTAAAAAATAGAAACATGCTATGATAGACATATAAAATAGATTGTATTGATGGTTGTATAAGACAGTCATATTCCAGCAAGTTATAGATTCATATCATTCGATTCTTTATGAAACATGGCTGAAATATAAAAGTTTTGGTTTTTGTCTAAGAGCTATCTCTTTGAAGATAAATTATCGTTTCCACTTACACATGTTTATGTAATGTAATGAACAAGATATTTTTATTGTCTCTTAAATTCATCTCACAATGATATTTGCAAACAGAATAATACAAGACTCATTAGATAGAAGCATCTTATTTATGTAACGTATAAGCTAAGAATATCGGGGCAGGGATATTGTGTATCTCTGTTTTTGTAATTCTTTAAAACAAGAAGACAATCTATTTTGAGAAGAAGATGAAATTTTAAAGATGAAAACCAGTTCCCATTTCTACAATCATTTTTAAATTCAGTTTTACGCTATCTAAAGCAATATCTTTTAAATAATAGAGATTATCTCACACCTTTATTTTCTCACATGTCAATTCTGTTTTTTATATGCAAGAAATGATTTTTGGAATTATAACTTTGAAAGTCTAAGATTGAGAAAATGTTATTGTACTTGTTTGTGACTGTCAGTTAAACTAAAAAATAATGTGATTATAAAGATAATAAATTGATTTATATGAATAATTTATTTTATTTTTGTATTGAGTTAATTAAAAAATATGTGTTTTCTTGTCACAAGCGGGTTAGTATATGGATAAAAATTATTAAAAATACTTCTAATGAATCATCTCAAGTGTCAAGTGTTGTTTCAACACATGGCAAGTAAAATGACGGTGTCAGTTTGTCATCTGTATAAACATTAAAATGGTGATAAAAAAAGGATTTTATATACTTCACAGGGATTTTTTATACGTTTTACAGGTACCATTGTGAAATGGAATGGCGTGCATTGAGAGATATCTTTTAAAAAAATGCATGAAGGAGCAACAGCTATAGTGTTTTTGGGTGTTCTATTTTACCTGACATATCAGAGAAACGCTTTCATTAAAGAACGAGCAAAATAAAGGTGTGAGGTAAAGAGTAATCTCCATTATTAAAAAAACATTGATGTAGATGCTTTTAAAATCGTAAAATCTCATTAAAGAATAATAGTAAAATTAACGATTGATTTCTTTACGCCTTCATATTCTTCCTAAATTAGATTGTATTTGCGTTTCAAGAATAAATCAAACGGTAGAAATATTTTTTTCAATTTGCTACACAACAGCTGAAACTAAGGATTTTAATAATTCTCTAATCTCTGTTTCAAACTGCGGTGACATGAGGGTTGGATATTGATTTATAAGCAATGGCAAAAGCGTATACTTTAGTAAGGTAAATGACGTAATAAAACACAAACTTTATCAACCATGAATTGAAGAAATATTCCGGCTTTTTATAAAATATTTTGCGAAACAAGGCATCGTACATCTGGTTTTGTATTCACTTATTCTTACAAACACTTGTACACATGCCTTACGTCATATTATTATAAGTCAATACACTGTTATATAGCTGAGAAAGTACTCAATACCCGATTAAAGCACTATGCACATGATTGATTTTATTTTTTAGTGCAATGAAATAAAAATTATCCTTCTTGAGAATCGTCACTTTTTTTTAGTTCTTCAAGTATTGGCATAGACATGATGTTATAGCCTGAATCAACATAATGGATTTCACCTGTAACACCTGATGATAAGTCAGAGAGTAGATAAAGAGCAGATTTTCCAATTTCATGAATATTTACGGTACGACGTAATGGGGCATTACGGCGTTGATGTGAAAATATTGCACGTGCAGCTGCAATACCATTACCTGCTAAGGTTCTAACAGGACCAGCTGAAATTGCATTGACGCGGATATTTTGAGGACCAAAGTCCGCTGCTAAATAACGTACCATAGCTTCTAAAGCGGCCTTAGCAACGCCCATGATGTTATAATTAGGGACGACTTGCTGTGAAGCACCATAGGTAAGAGTTAGAAGTGTTCCTCCATTGGGCATAAGCTTACCGGCGCGCTGGGCAATTTCAGTAAAGGAATAAGCTGAAATCACCATCGTGCGTTTAAAGTTTTCACGTGTTGTAACATCAACGTAACGCCCTTTTAGCTGATTTTTATCTGAAAAACCAATGGCATGGACAATAAAATCAATTGTTTTCCATTCTTTTTCAAGTTGCTCAAAGACGTAGTCAACGTCTTCAATTTTTTCAACATCGCACTCTAACACTAATTTGCAGCCCAGTTTATCTGCTAGGGGATGAACACGTTTTCCAAAAGCATTTCCTTGATAAGTCAACGCTAATTCAGCTCCTGCTTGTGCGAGCTGACAGGCAACGCCCCAAGCAATTGAATGGTCATTCGCAATTCCCATAATAAGGCCGCGTTTGCCCTCCATCAAACCTTTCATATTATTCTCCGTAAGACCGTATTTTTTTCAATTACTAAGAACTTTTGTTTATACATAACGTTGGAAAACAAGCGTTGCATTGGTACCGCCAAAGCCAAAAGTATTTGACAATACGGTATTCAGTTGTTGATGATCACGTCGTTCACGAACGATAGGCATATCAGCAAAAGCTGGATCAAGTTCTTCAATATGGGCACTTTCACAAATAAAATTATGATTCATCATTAACAATGTATAGATTGCTTCGTGAACACCTGCTGCTCCCAAGGAATGTCCTGTTAGAGATTTGGTAGCTGAAATAGGGGGGCATTGATCACCTGCTCCAAAGACACGACGGATAGCTTCTATCTCAGGAGGATCACCAACAGGAGTTGCTGTCGCATGGGGATTGATATAATCAATTTTATTATTGACTGTTGCAAGGGCCATGCGCATGCACCGCTCCGCTCCCTCTCCTGATGGGGCAACCATATCATGTCCATCGGATGTCGCACCGTATCCAACGATTTCTCCGTAGATTTTTGCACCACGTGCTTTAGCAAGTTCTAAATCTTCAAGGACTAAAACGCCAGCCCCTCCAGCAATGACAAAACCATCACGATTAACATCATAAGCGCGTGAAGCTTTGTGAGGGGTGTCATTATATCTGCTGGACATAGCGCCCATGGCATCGAATAAAACAGAGAGTGTCCAATCCAAATCTTCGCAGCCACCGGCAAAGATGCGCTTCTGTTTACCATATTGAATCATTTCGTAAGCATTACCAATACAATGATTGGAGGTAGCACAAGCTGAAGAGATTGAATAATTGATCCCCTTTATTTTAAAGAAAGTTGCTAATGTTGCAGATGCTGTAGAACTCATCGCTTTAGGGACAACAAAAGGTCCAACACGTTTTGGACCTTTTTGGCGTGTAATGTCAGCAGCTTCTACGATTGAATGTGTTGAAGCACCTCCAGAACCCATAATAATACCCGTGTGTTCGTTCGATACTTCATGCGGTTCTAGACCCGCATCAGCAATTGCTTGATCCATAGCGATGTGATTCCATGCTGTTCCACGCCCATGAAAACGTAGAGCACGTCGATCTACGAGTTCTTCTATATTAATATCAGGTTTGCCATAAACTCTGCTACGAAAGCCTAATTCGGCATATTGAGGTGCGTAAGAAATTCCGGATTTTGCTTCGCGTAAACTGGTTAAAACAGCTCCAGGGTTATTTCCAATCGCGGAGACAATTCCCATTCCGGTTACAACAACTCGACGCATTCATACCTCCTCGTTCCATATAGAATAGTGAAAAGTTCTTTCTGACGGAAATAACGTTCAATCTTCTTTGAATAAAGCAACGCGTAAATCATTCGCCTTATAAATAGTCTCTCCATCTGCTTTTAGCCACCCATCAGCTATTCCTAAGACTAAATTTCCACGTCGAATACGCTTAAAATCTATTTCATATTCAAGAATTTTAGTTTGTGGAGTTACCATCCCTGATAACTTTACTTCACCTGTTGATATCGCTCTTCCTTTTCCTGGTTCGCCTAGCCAACCAAGAAAAAAACCTGTTAATTGCCACATACCATCCAGTCCGAGACATCCTGGCATGACGGGATCGCCTATAAAGTGACAATTAAAGAACCACATGTCTGGTGTAATGTCAAATTCGGCGCGAACCATTCCTTTATCGTATTTACCATCAGTTTCACTAATTTGAGTGATTCGATGAATCATCAACATTGGCGGTGCTGGCAATTGCGCATTACCTCTACCAAACATTTCGCCGCGAGCGCAGCTTAGAAGCTCTTCATAAGTGTAGCGAGACTTTTGTTCAGCCATTGTTACTCCATTTATTTCCATATATCTTTATTTCTGCGCTTTTCCCAACCTACTTTTAGAGCAAATTTTAAAGAGAGGGAAATGATTTTATATCATTTTTAATGACAAAAGCCTTTTTTTATGTATTCTACATAGGTAATTATTTAAAAATGGAATACAAGATTACACCATACTATTCCCATTTTTTTGTATTTTGATCTTATTTAGCAGGAATATATTTGGGTTTGTAATATGTCAGTGAGTGCAGACAATTTAGATATGAATGAAGAGCAACAGTGCACAAAAGAGTGTGGAAAAATTGTGCAATATTATTCCATTTCTATGTTAGAAAAACGTTTGCGTCAAAATGGTCTGCGTCCAACACGTCAGCGGTTGGAACTTGCACATATGATTTTTTCTCAAGGAAATCGTCATATTACTGCTGAAGAGCTCTATGAGGAAGCGGTGAGGGCAGGTGTACCTGTATCTTTAGCAACGGTTTATAATACGCTTCATCAATTTACGGAAGCGGGATTATTACGGATTATTGCCGTAGAAGGCTCAAAAACTTGGTTTGATACCAATACCTCTGATCACTACCATTTTTATATAGAAGGTGAAAATCGTATTCTTGATATTCCTTACAATTTGGAAGAATCTCCCATTATTAGAAATTTGCCTAAGCCACCAGAAGGTATGGAAATTTCACATGTTGATTTAATCGTGCGATTGAAACCAAAAAATCGATCTTGTGATAGGCAGTGAGGATATTCAATGAGGAATAAAAATTAAACTTGTTGAGTTTGAGTATTCACCAGCCTTTTACTTTTACTTTTTCATCAGGATAGATTCCCCATAACTGTGGTTGTTGAAGCCATCCGCGCGTATTATTAATATTTAATTCGCACCATTGTCCATCACATTGGCGGATATTACCAATGACATTAGGTTCTACTTCTGCCACAAGTTCTGCGTTGTCGGTGGGATTTTTTCGTAGCATTAGTCTTTTAGTTTTATCTTTTTGCCATGGAATAGTTATAGCAGTTCGCTTTCCCGATAAAAGCGATTGATACACCCACCCCTCATCGCCTTCTGCATCACGAATTTTGCGCCATTGATCATATTCTTGAATGATTTCAATAGGTAAGCCCTTCTTTTTGTAAGTAAAAATGATAGAATAGTTGCTTCCTGGTCCGACGCGTACATTAACGCTGGTGGGTTTAATCGAAGCAAATCGCGGAAGTGGTAAACCACTGGGCCCTAAATTTTGATTAAATGTTTGTGCATGCAACAAATGAGGTGAAACGAATACAATGACTGTTGCTATTAAGATACATGATGCGAGTATTGAAACGCGAAACCAACGAGAATTTTGCACACCGAACTCCTTTATTTCATCATATATTGGAAATTTAAAATCTGAAAGATAAGACTGGAAACTGATAAAAAGTATGACACACTGCTCGTTAAAGAGATCTAAACGATTAGAAAATTGCTACAAAAATATCAAAATAAGGAAAACAAAAGCTTGTATTTCTTAGTGCATATCTTGTTTATGAGAAAATGACTGTAAATAAAATTGGATTTTTATGGAGCTATATGCATACGTGATAAAATAGTAAAGTATATTTGGGTCGTAGCAATTTTTGTGCAGTAGATTAGGGTTGAAGTGTTGTATCTCTTTTCTGGGTTTATTTTTCGAAATAAAAATATAGGTATACATATTATGAACAAAAAACTGTTCAGTGAAGGGGTTATTGTATAGCTTGAAAAGAAATTTTAAATGAACCAAATAATACGATGAATGAAACATTTAAGCGTAAAAATATGCGCAACATTATAGAGTAGATTGATATATGAAGGGCTAACAGGACACTTTTTCGTGATAATCCATTTTATAAAATTTGCTATAATCTTATGCCATGATAATGCTTATCCGTATTAGTAGATAAGCGGGCTTCATCGTTCTATTTACCAGCTTTCAATGTTATGCAGTTCCTATTATTTATAGTGTTCATAAGAAGCCTTTTTGTTTTTTCTTAAATAGCTTTTATTCTATTTGCGTACGAATCCCGCTTATGATGTACAAGAAAATAATCTTCATTGATTCAATATGAGAAGGTGTTGAGAAATTTTATGTTATTAAGAATTATTACTTAATATGAAAAATGATTACTTATAATAACAAATCTCCGCATTAAAAACTTTAACTCGTTATTTAAATTTTAAAAATATTTCCATCAAAAATGGTAATAAAAGGCACATTCATCCATATTAAAAAACAGAGTTTTCTCTGTTTATTATCAATTTTCTTTTTCTCTAACTCAGTATAGAAGAAAGTTGAATGAAATAGAAAGGCTTATTCGATACATTTATGAGGGGAATTACATAAGTGATAGATAAAAGAAATTTATCAAGAAAAAATCTGTAGTGCAGTGGTTGAAATTCGTCATCCTTTAGAAGAGACAGAGTCAAGAGATATAAAAGTTATGGAATTATATCGTTTTGTTACATAACTGAAGGGAAAGAGGATTATGAATTTGATATCATATATCTTACACACAATTGCATATTGCGATAGTTATTTTTGTTTTGTAATCAGACCTAGGATGATCGAAAGATGTAGAATATTTAATGACAAAATTCATCATGAAACTTGTACATAAGAAGCAAGCTATTTAAGAGATATCCAGAAGGAAAAAAGTTATAGCAAAAAATGATAATAAAACACCTCATACTCAATTCACATAGAAAAAAGTCGCTTAAAGATCTAAAGTGTAGTTTGCTATCTATTTTTTAAAATATATAGAGTGAAATAAAAAACATCTCTATGATAGAAACTTTATTATTATTCAAATAACTAACATATTAGATAATATTGTACACAAAGCCCACACATAAGCACTTTATTACAATCGCCTATAAAGATAAAATTTTCTAGTAGCTTATTATCTATTGCTGATACAGTTACATAATATCATAAAGTGTATTACTTTACCGCAACAGCTCGTCCGTTACTAACAAAACCTTCTCTTTGCGCACGCTTACGAGCAAGCTTACGTGTACGACGAATAGCTTCAGCTTTTTCACGAGCACGCTTCTCAGACGGCTTCTCATAATAACTACGCATTTTCATTTCACGGAAGATACCTTCACGCTGCATCTTTTTTTTCAACGCACGGAGCGCTTGGTCAACATTATTATCACGAACGAGTACTTGCACTATCTATCCTGCTTTTTTCAGAGTCATAAATGATAGGAAAAACCTACGTCCTTTTAAAGGCATATCCAAAAGGACAACTACTTATATCATATAAATAAGACATTTGTCTATATCGCTTTTTAAAATTCTATTCTTTTTGCAATAAAATGCTTTTTATAATGAATGATAGAGTTTACGGTTATAAATTTATGAAAGCCCTTGTATTTGATCATTTTCGTCAAGATGAATTTTTTCAGCCGTGGGATAATGGGGTAGTCCCGGCATGGTCATAACATCTCCACAAATGACCACAATAAAGCCGGCTCCCGCACAGAGACGAACTTCTCGTATAGGAATTTCAAAATCAACAGGAGCACCATATTGCTTGGGATCAGAAGAAAAAGAATAAGGTGTTTTTGCCATACAAATAGGGTAGGCGCCAAAACCTTCTTTTTCCCAAGTTTCAAGTTGTTTGAGAATAGGGGCTGAGATGATGGCGCCACGTCCACCGTATAGCTTTGTTATAATACAATTAATTTTTTGAACGAGGGGAATATCATCTTGATAGAGAACTTTAAAATCAGAATCGTGCTTTTCAATCAAGGTAACGAGTTCTTGTGCAAGTTCTATAGCGCCTTTCCCACCTTGTTCCCAATGCTTACAGATAATAGCTTTGTGTCCAGTTGTTGCAACTATTTTTTGTAATGTTTTTATTTCAGCATCGCTATCGCTGTCAAAATGATTGATAGCTACAACACAAGGAATACCGTAGTGCTTCATATTTTTTATGTGTCGTAAAAGATTGGCTGCTCCTTTTTCTAAAGCGGTAATATTTTCTTCTGTCAGGTTATTTTTATCCAGACCACCATTCATTTTTAATGCACGAATAGTTGCGACGATCACTGTAGCATTTGGTACAATACCTGCTTGCCTACATTTAATATTGAAGAACTTTTCTGCTCCCAGATCTGCTCCAAACCCTGCTTCGGTGACAACATAATCAGCAAGTTTTAAAGCAGTTTTTGTTGCTATAACTGAATTGCAACCATGAGCAATGTTGGCAAAAGGTCCTCCATGAACGAGAACAGGATTATTTTCAATTGTCTGTACGAGATTGGGCTGTATAGCATCTTTAAGAAGAACGGCCATTGCACCTTCCGCATTGAGATCAGCAACGGTGATGGGCGTTTTATCATAACGATAAGCAACAATAATTTTTTTGAGTCTTTGTGTAAGGTTTTCTAAATTTTCAGAGAGACAAAGAAGCGCCATAATTTCTGATGCAACAGTAATATCAAAACCTGTTTGGCGTGGAAAACCATTTGTTATGCCCCCCAATGAAATAACAATATCGCGCAATGCACGGTCATTCATATCCAGCACGCGTTTCCAAACAATGCGACGTGGATCAATGTTTAGAGTATTTCCCCAATAAAGATGATTATCTATCATTGCGGCAAGAAGATTATGAGCAGCTGTAATAGCATGAAAATCACCGGTAAAATGTAAATTAAGGTCATCCATTGGAATGACTTGCGCATAACCACCACCAGCAGCACCACCTTTTACACCAAAACAGGGACCTAAAGACGGTTCTCTCAAGGTAGCTATTGTTTTTTTACCAATAAGATTAAGAGCATCACTGAGTCCAACTGTTGTTGTTGTTTTGCCTTCTCCAGCAGGTGTGGGATTGATAGCTGTGACAAGGATAAGTTTACCATCTGGATTTTTATTAAGCGATTTTATGTATTCAGAAGAAATTTTAGCTTTATCATGGCCATAAGGAATGAGATTTTCATGTGAGATACCAATTTTTTGTGCAATTTCAACAATATGTTGCTTTTTAGCAGTGCGAGCAATTTCAATATCTGTTTTAGGCATGGAAAAATTCTTTAACTTAGCTTTTATTAATGTTCGAGATCTGTACCTCATGGATTAATTAGAAAAATTCATAGAGAACAGAAAACATTAAGATATCATAGAAGTTGATGATATGCCATGCAAGAGATAATGCTAAAGAATCAACTTTGCTTTTAAGCAGTAAAAATACGTTTAATTCAATTAAAAATATTGCGAAAAGAAGCTGTGGTTTACAACAAAATGCTGATGATATTAATGGATACCATAAGTGTTTTATAGTGGTACGTTTGAGAAGTAGTTTATTTATTCTTTCCAATAACACATTAAAAAAGTTTTACATGGTGGTACACCGGAATTTATGGCGGCACATCTGAAGTCCCTTTTAAGATGGAACTGCTAGGAATAAAAATATTCAGAAATATCTAGTTATGGAACAATTAGAATAAGCACGTAAAAAATTACCTAACTGATTAGAGAGTATAATCCGGAAGAGATCAAAAATAAGCGCATAGATTGAAAAAAGAAAATAACAACACACGCTACTCATGCAATCGCTACGATTATGAGCTAATAAAAACGCCTTAAAGCTGAATTGAAGGACTCATAATATTTTATTCTAGCAAAAAAGACTCACAACAGAATGAAATAACAAAATACAAAAAAACAAATCACAAAATAAAGAATTTAAAAAGTTTGCTTTATAAGAAGATATTGTTGATTAAGAAGATATTGTTGATAATGGCGCACCCGAAGAGATTCGAACTCCTGACCCCCAGATTCGTAGTCTGGTGCTCTATCCAGCTGAGCTACGGGTGCATACATTTCAATTTTTTACATTGTCTAAGACAAAGGGTTCCTAATCGTTTCATTAAAGAAATGCAAGTGAAACTTGAGTCGTCATAAAAAAAATCTCTCTTTTTTATGATATATTTTAAAAAAGGATATAAGATATTATGGCTTCAGTTGGTTTTGATATGAACATTTTTTTGTCATGACCATACAAAGCAATATGAACGATAGTTAACTTGACGTTTTAATCTATGAAAGATAGTCAAGCAGAGATGAGATGTGTTTTTTGCGGTGGGGGTAAGATATACACACCCGCTATTGGGTTTTTGTGTAAAACGCCGATATTACTGTTGAAAACTATTTCAGATGAACATGACACAGCAAGGGCGGATGTATGGCGTTATTAAAAAAGAGCTTTCCATTAGTGTTTTTAATCGTTGTTTTAACGGTTACTTATTGGGCTGGAAAAAAGAGTGCAGACCAACCCATTTCTATGGTGGATAAAACAAGAGTATCGGATAAAGATTCAAATGAAAAAATGGGAAGGCCACCGGTAAATGTGGTCGTTGATCTTGTAAAAGTTCAAGATCTTTATGAACAACTTAACGTTCTTGGGAGTGGAAAAGCTCTTGCAGAAGTCGAGCTTACCCCTTTATCCTCAGGTGTTATTGATAAGCTTTTTGTATCAGCGGGTACAAAAGTACAAGCCGATGATGTGATTGCAAAGCTTGATTCTAAAAAAGAAGAAATAGCGGCTGCAAAAGCAAAAGTGCAACGTGATAACAATGCGTTAACGCTTTCGCGCATTCTTAAATTACGCGCCAGCAATACAGCAACGGAAGTTCAAGAAATTATGGCGCGCTTAGAGTTGGATAACGCAAATTTAGTTTTGCGTAATGCTGAATTAGATCTCGATCGGCGAACAATTCGAGCACCGATTCCTGGAGTTGTTGGTATTTTGCCCGTTGATGCGGGGAATAACGTGACCCTTAATACTGTAATAGGCCGTATTGAGAATAGAGAACGTATTTTGGTCGATATATGGGCCCCTGAACGATATGTGTCGCGCATCCATAAAGGAGATGAGGTAACGGCAACGTTAATCGCGCAGCCAGATAGATCTTTTGTTGGTCATATTTATGCGATTGATAATATCGTTGATCCAGAAAGTCGCACACTTCATGCTCAGGTTGAAATCAATAATGAAAAAGATACGCTCATGTCTGGTATGTCTTTTTCTGTTGCCTTGCAATTTCATGGTGGTTCTTTTCCTGTCGTTAATCCTCTTGCAGTTCAATGGAATAGTAAAGGGTCATTCGTTTGGCGTGTGAGAGAAGGGAAAGTAGAGGCTATACCCGTATCAATTATTCAGCATAAAGCAGATCAAGTTTTCGTAAAAGCACCTCTAGAAAATGGTGATCAAGTTGTCATTCAAGGAGTACAAATGCTTTATCCAGGAAGTAAAGTAACGATTGATGATCCAAAGTCTCATCAACAGCAATTACCAGCAGTTTACGGAACGGATATACAATGAGCCAAGAATTGAGCACAAAACAGCCGATGTCACAGGCCGAGCAAGGTGGTCTCATTACCTTATTTATTCGCAGACCGGTTTTTACTTTTGTTTTAAATGCTATGATCATCATTGCAGGATTTGCAGCATGGTTAAATGTTGATGTAAGAGAATTACCCGATGTTGATACTCCCGTAACGACGGTTGTGACGGTGTTTTCTGGTGCGTCGGCAGAAACAATTGATCGTGAAGTTACAAAAGTTATAGAAGATGCCGTTTCTCGTGTTTCAGGTGTTAAGACGATTTCTTCAACGTCTTCTTTTGGGCGCTCCCGTGTACAGATTAATTTTAATGTTGGTGTTGATTTGAATGTTGCAGCATCTGATATTCGTGATGCTCTCTCCCGTATTACCTATTCTTTACCGAAAGATGCGGATTCGCCTTTGATTATTAAAGCAGATTCGAATGCTGCTGCCATGATGTATTTGGTTGTGACGTCACCAACAATGAGTGTTGATGATTTAACCACGATTGTAAACGATCAGATTGTTGATGCAATTTCTGCTGTTGATGGTGTTGGTGATGTACAGGTCGATAGTGCTCGCACAAAGATTTTTCAGATTGATATAGATCAAGCAAAACTTGCAAGTTATGGATTAACTGTAGCAGATATTTCACGTGTTCTTGCTGATATGACAACGGATGTGCCAGTAGGATCATTACGCAATTCTAAACAAACTTTAGTTGTGCGTGCTACTGCACGTTTAACAACACCAGAATCTTTTGAACAAGTTGTTTTAAAGCCTCATGTGCATCTTGGTGATGTTGCGCATGTTACTTTATCGCCGGATATAGAAACGGTTATTCTTCGTATTAATGGAAAGACAGGTATTGGATTAGGTATCGTGCGTAAAGCACAATCCAACACTCTTAATATTTCTGAAGGTGTAAGAGCCGTTGTTGATAATCTCAAAAGTATTGTTCCTTCTTCTGTACATATAGACGTTATTAATGACGATGCAGTTTTTATTAAAAGCGCTCTTCATGAGGTTGAAGTTGCGTTGGTCATTGCTATTTTGAGCGTTATCTTGGTCATTTTTCTTTTTCTCAGAGACATTCGTATAACGCTGATACCTGCTGTATCTCTTCCTGTTGCTTTGATTGGTACCATTGCAGCTATTTATCTTGTAGGATTTTCATTGAATATTCTCACATTTTTAGGACTTGTTTTAGCAACAGGGCTTGTTGTGGATGATGCCATTGTTGTTCTTGAGAATATTGTTCGGTGGCGCAACATGGGATTAGGTTCCAGAGCAGCAGCGGTGATAGGAACACGTGAAGTATTTTTTGCTGTTTTAGCAACAACACTGACATTAGTGGCTGTGTTTGTTCCTATTTCCTTTCTTCCTGGGCAAGTTGGAGGTCTTTTTAGAGAATTTGGTTTTGTTTTGGCAATTTCTATTTTGCTTTCTTCAGTTGTTGCCTTAACGCTTTGTCCCATGTTGGCTTCGCGTTTTCTCAAAGAACATATTGAGGAGAAAGAGGAAAAGTCCCATCATTTTGCTTTTTTATATAAATTAGGTACTTTTTTTCATAAGGCATATACTTACAGTTTGCATAAGTGTTTAGAAAAGCCTTGGGCTGTTGTTTTTGCTTCACTTATTTTTGCGGGTCTTTGTGTTGGAGGCTATACGAAGCTACAACAGGAATTAACGCCAGCAGAAGACAGAGCTGTGATCTTTTTGGTTATTAATGGACCACAAGGTATTTCAACACAATATTTGAACGAGCAAATAGAGCAAATTGAAGCAAGTCTACAGCCATTACGTGATGCAGGGGAGATTGCTAACAGTTACTCTATCGCGGGTGCTGGTGGTTCACCCAATACTGCTTTTTTGATTTTATTGCTTTCATCTTGGGATAAACGGTTACGTAGTCAGCAAGAAATCGTGAAAGATGTTAATGCAAAGGTTAAACAGTTTCCCGCAGTTTTTGTATTTGCTGCGCAGGGAAATTCTTTGGGTGTGAGAGGAACTGGGCAAGGATTACAATTTGCAATTCTTGGCAATGATTATGCAACATTACAACCTATTGCTGATAAGCTGGTGAGTACTTTACAAGATGATCCGCGTTTTATTCGCCCACGTCTTACTGTTGATGCAACACAACCGCAATTTTTTATTGAAATCAATCGAAAAAAAGCCTCCGATTTAGGGATTGATATCACCAATTTGGGCGATACATTACAAACAATGTTGGATGGTAAAAAGATTGGTTCCATTAACGTGGATGATCATTCTTACGATGTTAAATTGATATCGCGTACAAATTCTATGAAGAGTCCTAGCGATTTAGAAAATATTTTTTTAAAAACCAAAGACAATCGATATGTTCCTTTATCGGTTATTGCGCGTTTACATGAAAAAGCTATTGCTCCTCAATTAAAACGGGAAAAACGCATGAGTGCTGTTATTTTAAGCGCAAATCTTGCTCCAGATATCGCTTTAGGGGAAGCTTACCAAACTGTACAGAAAATTGCTTCTCCTTTGTTATCAAAAGGGACCTACTTGGTTCCCTTAGGGGAAGCCGAAACGCTTAATGAAACATCTTCCAATTTTATGATTGTTTTTGGCATTGCTTTTTTGATTATTTTATTGATTTTGGCTGCTCAGTTTGAAAGCTTTATTTCAGGATTCATTATCATGGCCACTGTCCCATTAGGGATTGGTTGTGCTGTAATTGCTATGCTATTAAGTGGTGTAAGTCTTAATATTTACAGCCAAATTGGATTAATTTTGTTAATTGGTGTTATGGCAAAAAATGGTATTCTCATTGTTGAATTTGCAGATCAATTACGCGATCAGGGAAGAAGTGTGCGTGAAGCCGTAGAAGAAGCAGCAAACATTCGCCTTCGTCCAGTTTGTATGACAATGATTTGTGCCATTTTAGGAGGTATTCCTTTGGTTTTGGCCAAAGGTGCTGGCGCAGAAGCTCGTATAGCTTTAGGTTGGGTTATTGTTGGTGGCTTAGGTTTAGCAACTATTTTTACGCTTTATGTTACACCGGTTGTTTATCTTTTTTTAGGGCGTTTTATAAGACCAAAAGCAGAAGAAGATTTACGTTTAACAAAAGAACTCAATCAAGTTAAATGATGTGTATGATAGAAAAGATTTGAAAGTTTATTCTTGTAAAAATATCATTTTCGGATCTTATCCTTTATATTTTGTATATTCCTTCATTTTTATGTGAGCAGTGAAAATAGCGAGCAATAAAGGAGATGCTTTCTGCTTTGTTATTGTTTGGGCATAGATTTCATTATCAATAACTGTATAGGATAACCTTATGGGAGATAGCTTTTCGATTCGAAATGAAAAGGCTTTTGAAGCCACATTAAAAGCTTTAAGAAACCATGCCGCAAAGGATGGGGTTTATGATATTCGTCGGCATTTTGTAGAAGATGAACAGCGTTTTTCCCATTTTTCCCTCAGACTTGATGATCTTCTTTTCGATTTTTCAAAATGTGGGGTGACATTTAAAACATTGCAACTTTTAGATGATTTAGCGGTCGCAGCAGATGTGTTAGGCCGGCGTGATGCAATGTTTTCTGGTAAGGCGATTAATACAACGGAAAAACGCTCAGTTCTTCATATTGCATTACGTTTACCTGCTGCTGAAATTTTCATGTTGGATGGTCATAATCTTATTCGTGATATTCAAGACGTCCTTGAAGATATGGAAAGATTTTCTGAAAAGGTGCGTGATGGCAGCTATAAGGGAAGCAGTGGCGAGAGAATAAGTGATATTGTCAATATTGGTATTGGTGGTTCTGATCTTGGTCCTGTAATGGTCACATACGCCTTAAAACCTTATCATGATGGTCCACAGTGTCATTTTGTTTCTAATGCTGACAGTGCGCATATTTCTGATATTCTCTCTGTTTTAAATCCAGCAACAACGCTGTTTATCATTTCTTCTAAAACTTTTACAACGGCTGAAACAATGGTAAATGCTCAAGTTGCACGTCAGTGGATTTGTTCACATTTAGGAGAAGAAGCCGTTTGTACGCATTTTGTTGCTGTTTCAAGTGCTCTTGATAAAGTGGCAGAATTCGGCATAGATTCCACAAGAGTTTTTAAATTTTGGGATTGGGTTGGAGGGCGTTATTCAATTTGGTCAGCTATCGGTCTTATTGTTATGTTAGCAATAGGAGGGCAGAATTTTCGCCAATTTCTGAAAGGCGCCTTGCAGATGGACCAACATTTTAAAATAGCGCCTTTGCATAAAAATATTCCTATTCGATTTGCTCTTTTAGGGTTTTGGCACCGTGTTATTTGTGGTTATTCATCACGTTCGATTATTCCTTATGCACAGCGTTTAATACATTTTCCAGCTTATTTACAACAGCTTGATATGGAATCAAATGGTAAGCAAGTCTCGCTGGATGGAAAACCATTAAGTTTTTCAAGTGGTCCAATTGTTTGGGGGGCTTCAGGAACAAATAGTCAACATGCTTTTTTTCAGCTTCTGCATCAAGGAACAGATATTATTCCTGTAGAATTTATTTTGTTTATAAAAGGGCATGAGAAAAATTTACATTCTATGTATGAGATGTTGCTAGCAAACGGTTTGGCACAATCAAAAGCATTGATGAAGGGGCGTAGTATTGAAGATGCTCGGCATATCTTGATAAAAAATGGAGTTGATGAGGGTGAGGCAGATCATTTAGCACTTCATAGAAGTTTTAAAGGAAACCGTCCCAGTATTACGCTGGTTCAAGATTTATTAACACCTTTTGCACTCGGTCGTCTTATTGCGCTTTATGAACATCGTACTTTTGTTGAAGGGATTTTAATGAATATTAATTCATTTGATCAATGGGGTGTTGAACTTGGTAAAGAATTAGCAAACGAGTTACTACCAATTCTTCGTGGAGAAAGTAAAGCGGATAATCGTGATAGTTCAACATTAGGGTTGCTGGCACATATTCAGGCAAGACGTGCAAAATAAATATAATTTTACAGTAGTTTTTGTACTAACTAAGCAAAAGTAGAATGAGAAAGAAATATGAGATAATTCTTTAATTTTACTATGCGTTCTCTTATTATCTGGATTAGATTTATATAACAGAAAATCAAAAAAGTGTAAAAATTGTAAAAATGAGAATTTATTCGCAAAACGATAAAGACCTTTGAGTGGTCTTTGAAGACCCTTTGAGAACACCTTTAAAACTCTTTGAAAAAAAATAAATTGGTACAAAAACTAGTGTCAAATTATACAAAACCCGCTGGCAATCTACAACCGGCAAGCTACGATTAAAGACAGTTTTAATAATATCGCTTTATAAACTGTGGCGGAGAGAGAGGGATTCGAACCCTCGATATGGTTTCCCATATACACGCGTTCCAGGCGTGCGCCTTCAACCACTCGGCCACCTCTCCAGAAGTTTGCACTATACCCAGAAAGAAATAACGTGCAAGTCTAAACTACACATTCAAAACCCAAAAAACAAATTCATTTATTAAAGTAATAGCTTATATCTGTTGAATAACAAGCACATCCCTTCTTTTTAAGAAAAAACTTTTTTCGTGGATAGGTTTGTAGAATACAATAATGGGAATAAAAAAATTGTCACCAGTTATAAACTTTCATGCTCATTTACGCACTTTCTGCTTCACAAAAAAATACTTCTCTTAAAATTGGCATACAATCCATGATTTTACATAACCAAATCATTAAATACCTCTCGCTTCACACCATTGATTACCCTAATAATAAATAGAATAATAACGATATAAACTTCTTATATCCCTAATATTAAAATTGTTTATTCAGATAATAAATTTCATTTCAATAAAATCATTTTCAACCTCCTTCTTGCCTCCAAGGATGAAAGTCCTTAATCACTATAACTTTGATTACAAACAACTCTTTCTTGAAATGAGATCTACCTGCTAATCACTTTTATGTTTAAGACAATATATAATATATTGACTTATAATGATAAATTATCGTTTACACATCATAAAAACCTCGAATATCGTAAATTTTTCTCATCAGACCCCCTTTCATATTGAATGAATTAAAATCACTTGCTTATGCGTCATAGGAAGGGATGATATGTGGGGGAAGAACATTTTAAGAGAGGATAAGTGCCTCTTATGCATTTTTTTAAATAGCACGAATTTTTGCAACATTGAGAGTTGTAAAATAGTGTGATGGTGTCAGTCTTCTCTTTCATAGGATTACATAATAAGCTCTACTCTAAATCCTCTATTCAATGTCACACTTCTATATTTAGTTGATACTAAAGAAAATAAAATTCAGACAAAAAAACTTTGCATTTTTAATTTAATATGTATGAATATATCTTATTTTCTGAAATGAAAAAATAGTCTCATTTTGGTCAAATACAAAATCATAAAAATGCAAACCTGTTTTCATTTTTACCATATATTTTTAAATTCAGCTTTACAGTTTTCAAAATATCTAAAGTAGTCTCCATTATTTAAAAGAGAGTACGTATTACTTCATACTTTTGATTATCGCATTCTTTAAGTGGGATATGGTCTCATAACAAAACAGAATACTCTAAAAATATATTTTTTTCTCATCCACACGTTTGTTAAAAAACATCTCTTAAAGCTTGTCACATCTACCTCATACGGTGTCTATGAGTGGTATAAAATTTATTGGATAGCATCATCTTTTCTTAAATAAAAAGGAAAAGCCAAGTACGATCACGCTATTTATCCCCTAATGTTACAACATCCCCTGCTATTTAAGAGAATGCATAAAAGGCATTTATTCTTTCCTAAAGTGTTTTTATCCATACATTACTCCTCCTTGTAATGTATAAAAGAATAATTTTTATTAATTGAATATAGAGAAATTTAAAACGAACAAACCTTACGATATTTAGAGCTCTCATTATGTAAAACGATAAACTACCATTATAAATTAATATGTTGTTAATAATCGTCTTAAAGGATAATGTTTTACAGCACTAAAGATCTGATTACTGTGCAAAATGAGCTCGTTCTTTTCCCTTAATGTTCTTTATCACCTTATATCCTTGCTTAGAGCACGTACAGCTCGTGCAGTTTCACATTGTAATGCTTTTTGTGCTAAAATTTTCATATCTTCAAAACTATGAGTCTGTAAACACGCCTTTACTGGAGAAATATCGCAAGATATCATAGAAAGCTCATGAATTCCCAATCCAGTCAAAATCATTGCACCAAAAGGATCTCCAGCCATACCACCACATACACTAACCCAACACTTATGTTGTGCAGCTCCCTGAATAGTCTGATAAATCATACGCAAAACTGCTGGATCAAGGCTATCAGCTTCAGACACAAGGTACGGATTTTGCCGATCAACAGCCATTGTATACTGTGTTAGGTCATTGGTTCCAATTGAAAAAAAATCAACATAGGCGCTTAATACATCTGCCATAATAGCCGCTGCTGGAACTTCGATCATAATACCAAGTTTTAATTTTGGTGCATCAATATCGTTGCGGATTTCCTCTGCAATCTTTTTTATAGCGACAATCTCTGAAACAGACATGACCATCGGAAACACAATCCATAGATCTCCGCCCTCTTTTGCTGCTCGATATAAAGCACGTAATTGAGGAACCAAAAGATCACGTCGACGTAACAAAAGCCGCGTTCCTCGAACACCTAAAAAAGGATTGTCCTCTTTAGATAAATGTAAATGCGTAACCTGTTTATCTCCACCAATATCAAGCGCACGAATAATTAATGGCTTATCTCCTACAGCTGTAATCATCGCCCGATATATATTAAATTGTAGCTCTTCATCCGGAATATATGGATTCTCTAAAAACAAAAATTCCGTGCGCATGAGTCCAACACCTTCAGCCCCCAAATCAAGCGCAACAGGAACCTGATTTGCGTAGTTGACATTAGCCATGATACGAATTCTTTGACCATCTATCGTTTGCGCTGGTAATCTACACGCACTTATTTCACTGACACGTTTTTGCGCAACAGTATCAATATGCCTTTGAGCATCTTCAACGTCTTCAAGCGTAGGATCAAGGTAAATAAATCCGTTATCGCCATTAATAATAGCCTGAATATCAGACTGAATCGCTAAAATATCATCACCTGCAGCAACCACCATTGGAATACCAAGAGTACGCGCCAAAATAGCTGTATGAGATAATGGACCTCCCCATGCTGTTGCTAATCCTTTTACCCTTGTACAATCAAGTTGTGCTACATCAGAAGGAGAAAGGTCATTTGTAACCAGAATTACACCATGTGGAATATCATTTAAAAAGAACGATTTATAGGATGGATTGATTTCACCTAAAACACGTCGACCAACATCAACTAAATTAACAGCACGTGCTGCTAACAAAGGATTATCTACCTTAAAAAACATATCTGAAAATTGACGAACCGCTCTATCCCAAGACCAAGCGACACCATGACCTTCCGCTATAAAACGACAAGCTTGAGCTATTAAATTTTCATCTTCAAGCAAAACCATTTGCGCAGAAAAAATCGCAGCAGAATCTGCTCCCATACGCACTGTAATATCAGAAATCACAGATGCCATTTTATGTTTTGTTTTTGTAAGAGCATTTTCAAGACATGCTGCACCAGCTGCAAAATCAATTGGCTGATCTATTATGGAAATATCATTTTGCCTTAAAACAAAAATCTTACCAAATGCTAATCCTGAACTCGCTCCAACACCAGAAATGCCTTTTTGCATAGAGCGTGGATACCAACCATGAAAAGCCTTTGTTTGAGATTCCATTGCTCTCATCAGACATTTTTCACTAATACTCACTTTTTTCGCAATAGCAATGGCATCATTGAGAAGTTGTGCTCCTTCTGCAGCATCTGTAGAAAAAATCAGAACATCACCGTTTTTTGCTCCTAATTGCAATAAACCAACCAAATTTTTCATTTCAACGGTATATTGACCATGGCGAACTCTGATAGAATTTTGAGCCTTTTTTGCAAAATCAACCCAAAGAGAAGCTGGTCGTGCATGAAGACCACTTGGATAATCTAAAGTCCATTCCTGACACACCGAAAGGTCACCAATAAAAGTTTTTTCTATCTTCATATCTTGGTCAAACAAAGTTGTAACAATTCGCTGTTTGTCCATAGTTGTTGCAAGTACTTCAAGCTGTTTTTTATCAAATAAAAGAGACGTCAATTTCTTACAAATTTCTCTATAGCGATCTGGACACGCTGCAATGGCAATAACCAAATGTGCTTTTTTTCCATCATGCCACTCAACACCAGCAGGAACCTGTATAACAGCAACAGCATCCTTGATAATTAAATCACGATTTTCAGCCATACCATGAGGAATGGCTATACCATTTCCAAGCCAAGTATTGGTTGTTTCTTCACGTGCAAGCATGCTTTCCAGATAACACTTATCAACTGCACCAACCTGCACAAGCAATTCAGCAGCAGCATAAATTGCATCATTTTTATGATCAAAAGCAGCTGCAAGTTGTACAGATCTTATAGACAAGATTTCACCATCAGCAAAATCTACATTCATTGCTTCTGCTTTCTCATATCTCATCATGAATTCAAATTGCCTCACATTTGAACACCAATATCTCTGACACATTCCTTTTCAAAGCTGCATTTCCCAAAATACAATCTATAAATACCACCACAGCTTTATTTATATTTTACGGAATATAGCTAAGTGAGGTGCTTAGATACCTCAATATAACCGATAAAACAATTGGATATTATTATCTAGCGAAGTGCTTAAAACCATTATAAGCAAATCTGCCTCTTACTCTTTTACTTTACAAAGACAAAACCCCATTTCCTACAGAACCAATCACCTGAAAAACTATGTTTTCAAAACACTCTCATTATCCTAAGTTATCCAACATAACTTTTCATTATTCTTCTTACAAGAAAGCATACTTCCCAATCATCCGTAACTTCAGCTAATATTTTAATTGATTCCTCAAAGTTTATTTAACCTATTATCCCTCTTTATAAATTCATGACATAATTACAAATTGCTCCATGCAACTTACCATCTTTAAAATTCCGTGCTGCCCATCTTATGATATCAAACCCTCAATATATAATATTTATGTATTTTAAGCTACACCTTTACTTCAATCAATATCGAAAATACACAATGCCCTCTGTCGCACATTTGCAAAGTACGAACATCCCCCAAGCACCATCACCAACTACTAAAATCAAGAAAAATTCTACAAATCATCTTATTTTCTAGATATTTCGATAACTGAGATAAATAAAGTACAAAAATGAAAAGTAATTATTGCCTTAACCCTAGCTCTTATGCTTATTTATTTTCAACAATACACAATAATAGTGAAATCAGAAAAAATATTCTTGAAGGGCGCTGATTGCACGTTGGTTATTTTTATATCTTTAAACACCGTCCTCCTTAAAAATATAATTTCACTCTCGATTTACCGAAAGCCCCTTAATGCACGTCACTTTCAAAGTAGTTTTGGCTGCCTTCTTATGGATTTTTTATCCCTATGTCTTTTTAAATGAATAGTCCCACCTATCCACACTACCACCTAAAAACAGTATGACAACTCATCAATACCACAATGCCGATAAAAAGCCCCATCTTTATCAAAATGATTACATAAAGAATGCTCTCATTAAATTTCTCATAATTTTCTGAAAACAAACTGCTTCTCTTATAAGAAATCACTAGACACTTCTTCATACATAAAAAGAAAGTCTCTCTCACTATTATTATACAGAAATTTATCAACAAATTCTATCATAATATCAATATGTTCAGTACTAAATACTAACATAACATCGCACAAACTTTTTCCTTCATTGAGAAAAGCCATTTCCTCAATTCTACCTTTTTCGTATATCTTCTACATTTATTATAGTACCAACGCAAAAAGGGAAAGATGAGACTCTATCTTTCCCTTTTAATACTTATAAAACCACAACTATAATTCAATGAAATCCTGTTGATTGCTAGAGAGTGTTACAGATTACTCTACTGCCTCCACCATAGGAATGACTGAAACATAGGAACGATTACCCGCTTTGCGTTGAAAAGAAACCTTGCCATTTGATAGTGCAAAAAGCGTATGGTCTTTTCCAATGCCGACATTGTTGCCAGGATGCCAACGTGTACCACGCTGGCGAATAATAATATTTCCGGCAATAACGGTTTCACCACCAAATTTTTTAACGCCTAGACGTTTCGATTCTGAATCGCGACCATTACGCGAGGAACCACCAGCTTTTTTATGTGCCATAGACGCTCTCCTTTAATCTTTCTTACTCTTTGACGCTACAGACGCTTTCTTCTGCGGCGCAGTCTTTTTTTCAGCCGTTTTTTTAACCGTCTTCTCAACAGAAGCAGCAGCTTTTGTTTCTTGTGGTGTAGTTGCTTCTTCTTTTATCGGTTTTGCAGCAACTTTTTTAGGTTTTGAACCACCCATTAAAATTTCTAAAACACGAAGCCTCGTAAATTCTTGACGATGGCCACGCGTGCGTTTAGAATTTTGACGACGGCGCTTCTTAAATGCGATAACCTTGCGCCCACGTGCCTGTTCTAAAATCTCAGCTGTCACCAATGCATCAGCAACGACAGGGGTACCAATAACTGCATTACCTTCTTGCCCAATCATTAATATGTCATTGAATTCAACAATATCACCCGCATTTCCACTAACTTTTTCAACTTTTACCACTTGATTAGCAACAATGCGGTATTGCTTACCACCAGTTTTAATGACTGCGAACATTTTTTATCCTTCCGTTCACTCCAGCTCTTATTTAATTTCTGCCTTAAAATAAGGGAAAATAGGCTGCTTTTTATCAGTCGTAATAGATCTTGAAGAAGGTTAAAACCTTCTTCAACACAAATATGCGCAGATTTCCCCACGCTTATATTTTGTATATATGAAGGAATTTCTATTCTCTGTCAATAAAGTCCCATAAAAAAGAAAAAAAGGTTGTACCAAAAACAATTGAAGGTTATCTACCCCTTATATACTCAAATAGTGCCGATTTTTGTTTCGCTTTATTATGGAGAGATGGCTGAGTGGTTGAAAGCACCGCACTCGAAATGCGGCATAGGGGCAACTCTATCGGGGGTTCGAATCCCTCTCTCTCCGCCATTAATTTAAAACGAACTTTCATATGCTTGATATGACATAGTTTAAAAAGCTCAGCATTTGCAGGATTTTTTATTGTTTGAAATTGACTAGTTCGCGCCGAGCTATGCCTGTCATTATGTACACTTAGAAATTACTATTGAATTTCCATAAATTTTATAATTTCTAAGCTCCTCTTCTCTCGATCTTTAGATAACCTGATCTAGCATAAACGATCTCTTCAAATATCATTAAAGGATTTTTGCCATTATCACTAACTTCTGGTAGAGCTTTTAGAATTAATGGTGATCATAGTGCTATTTGCAATTTCGTTGATTAACGGGCTAAATGCGTTTTATCCACATGAGAGGTAACGAACACCTCAGATTTTCTCACGCAATGTGCTTATTGAAAATTAATGTCATGAATATTTGTACAAAATTTTTATCTATACGATAATCAAAAAAAGGCTGACGTAATATAATAATTGAATATCATTCATGCGGCGCTTTCTTTTATCTTTAAGCTTTGTATGTAAATAGATAGTCCGTGCAAAATAAATAAAGGGGCGCAAAAGCCTATAAATACACATAGGACGTATAATATAGAAAATGAAAAAAATTTTCCTGCATATAAAAGCACAATAGAGAATAAAGCTGTTATGATGCGTACACTGGCATCGCCTGCCAAAATCACCTCGGCTAAATTTTCACTAGGTGTGATAGCTTGTCCAATTGTTATTCCCGATATCCTAAAATAAAATTGCCCAATACCTAATAAAAACCCCATAATATAAAGGGAATATTGAGTAAAATTTAAATATAAAACAAAAGAGATTGCGATCACAGCAAAAGCCGGTGCCCCCCATACAAAAAAACGAATTAAAGATGGAAATTTCTGTAAATAATAAGATGAGATAAGACCATTGATCACAAAACCCAGTGCTGACAAAGCAAAAATAGAATTTTGAATAGCTGTAAATTTTATATTATCTGATGTTATAGAAGCAAGAACAAGTGGCAATAAAACAATAGGCCCCGTATAGAGAGAATTATTCAAAATACGATTAATCGTTAAAAACCGCAACGCAGAAATCCGCCAAAGGCACCTGAACCCAACTTCATAAGCTTTTTGAGATGGCTTTTTTAATAGCTCTTTTACTCTGTTTAGTTGTTGTATAGACTTTATACGAAACCATAAGCAGGCATTCAAAAGATAGATAAATACAATAAAGGCTATGGCTATTTTGTGCCCCAAATGCACAATTATAAAATATATAAACAATGGGGATATAATAACAAAAAACTGACAGCAACTAGTGTAAAATGCAAAAATTCCAGCTTTTTGTTTGGGAGCTGGAACCAGCAGATTCAAGGCACTATTGTTATTTGGATTATCAGCCCCCATCAAGAGAGCAAGTAAAAAAATACAAATAAAATAAGTACTGGATTGTTCATAAATAATAAGAAAGACAATAAACAAGCGCAAATAATTTGACTATAAAACCCAATTATAAAGCCTTGATAGTGCGCCAACACGTTTCCCAAACATAAGCCAGCAATTCCAATTGCGATTAAATTAACAACATTTAAAGTAGCAGACGCTTCTCCCGTTGTATCTTGGAATTGTAACAAAGAAAGGCCAATAGATAATACACCACTAGCACAAAAACTCGTCAAACAACCAATCACAATCATAAGAAAAACAGAATTACGCAATAACTTTCTCTCTCTCAAACAGGGACTCAAGCCATTTTATGATTTTCTCCATTGTCGAATATGGTTCAGTACTAAATTCGAGTTTTTCATAAAATTTGAGTTCAAATGCGTTGTAGGTATTTATTTTTGCAAGGCATCTATCAGCATGAATTCTATACTTTGTAGCATCATTATATATACTTTTGTTTAATTCTAGGAAACTTAGTCATTATTGTACTCCATTGTAAGATATGGGCAAGGTGGGGGGCAGTACTATTATCCTGTAAGAAATATTGCATCCATTCTTTATTCTTTGGATTGTCATATTCCCATAAAACGGTGGATTTTATAATAATATCAAAAGGTTCAAGTTTTTTTCTACAATGGAGACATTTTTTTCTTTTTGTTCTGTACTGAGCAAATGAGAAAAAACCATCTGGGCTTGAAAGTCAAATAAATATAGAAATTTTTCTACTTATTCTGTTTATATGAGATAGTGTATTGCAAACTATGGATATAGGTTCGCCATGAAAGCAGAATTTTCATAGAGGGCTATCCATATTTTGAAGTATATACTTGGGCCTTTTCTGTTGTCAAGCGTTTGAAAATCTTTAAGTATGGACCCAAAATTCTCTCTATAAACTTCAACTTTTTTGTATGGGGGGATTCGAAAGTAATAAAAGATGTTTTTTCCAAAGCTCTTATAGTTATCGCAATAATTTATAAGGTTTTCTATAGTACTTTTTGCGGTCAACTTTTTGTGAGCCTAAATCTAAGCATGTTTTTTGGGTATTCATTTATCCAGAATAGACAAGGAAAAGGTCTGTTTTTGTTATTCATGGTTGCATTGAATTCTTTAAAAATGACTTGCTTCCATTTTTAATATTTGTCTATATTTTCAATTGATTGCGCTTCTGAATCCATGTTTTTCTCCCCCTTGCTGTATTTTATAAGAAATTGCTACGAATGATCCTCTCCAAAGCTGATAATTCATCATCACTGTGTCCCCAAATTGCTATAATAGCTGGACAGGTATTTAAATCGATGGTTAGGGGGAGGGGCTCGTTTTCTTTAAAAAAGAGCATAAAATGAACCACATTTTCCCAAGAATGAAGCTTTTGCCGCCATACATTAACATCTTTTATAATATGACTGTCGATCTCGTTGATAAGGAAGATAATACGCCCTTTTTTCTTAAATCGACTTGGTGTTTGCGAAAACACGCCTGCAATAAGGTTAACGGAGCTTTCAAGTAAACCATCTTCATAGCAATGCGTGAACAAGGTGGGTGCAATTCCTCCGTGGAGGCGGGCTCCTACTTCAATCATCACTGGACCACGAGCTGTTTGCATGATTTCCATATGCGCAGGTCCATATTCAATTCCCAGCGCGCGAATGCATTGTTTTGCATAAGAGATAAGAGGGGCATAAGAGGGATCTTGAGCATCAAGCACATCAAGCGATTCATAAACAAAAGCACTTCCATTATGAATACCTTTTTTATATCGTGACAAACTACATATTTTTATAGCCTCTCCCTTTACAACGGCGTCAACGATGTATTCCTCTCCCTCCAATCTTTCTTGGAGCAAATAGGCCTCGTTAGGTGCGCCAAAAACATTTTTTTTCTTCCAGTCGATTTCAGAGGTCCACGTTAATACTTCCTCAAGATTAGAGAAAAACAAAACACCATCACTCCCTGCAGAATCATTTGGCTTTACCACATAGCCGCTGTGGCTTTCAAAACCATCGAGAGTACAATCGTTTTTTGTAAGAATTTTTGATCGGATGTAAGATAAACCATTTTCACAAAGACGTTTTTGCATCGCTGCTTTTTTCCGTCGCCAATCGGTAGTCAAGGGGTTATTCCCAAGACAACCATAATAAGCCGCCAATTGCTCTGCACAATAGATACCTCTTTCGGCACCCGCTATTACAGCCTCTATCGTGCCGATAGGAAAGCGTTTCTTTATCTCATCGACACTATGAAGCTTCGCTTCTGCCATGCCCTTTCCCTGATAAGAAAGCATAAAGTGTGAAAAAGGAGCTGCTTGAGAGACAACACCATAACAAGCATAGCCTAATTTTTTCAAAGCAGGGCCATAGAGGGCACCCGTGGAGAAAGGGTCGACAATAAGAATAGGTTTTCTCATACTTTGTTCCGCTGTGATAAAAGGAAAAGAACATAAATAAAGATTATTAGCCCTATAAGGGGCAGAAGATAAACAGCTGCTTGAGGACCCATAAGGGCAGAGCTTGTAAGAAGACCAAGAATGACATAACCTGCAGATTGGGAGAGAGTATAAAGCATGCCGCTATAGCTTCCCACCAGCTCTGCTTGAGCCTCTGTTTTAGTCGCTTCAATCGTATGTTTGCGGGCATTAATTCGCATGGTATTCATTGAAAAGCCAATAAAAAAGCAAAAGACCACAGCCAAATAGGGCGATTGTGTGGTGCTAAAAATAAGATCAGCCATGCTCAACATAAGGGCTGGGAGAATAAATTCAAAACGAGGGATTTTGATAAAAGCAGCCAAAAAAGCGCCCACGCCTGCAACCGCACTGCAAAGCCCATAATATTCAGAACCAAAATTTTTCACACTCTGAAAAAGAATAGTTGCCAGCGTATTATAAGCGCAAATATGAAAGCCAATAAGTCCTATGCAAACGCATAAAAGTTTAAGCTCACGGGAGAGCCCATCCGCTTGCGGTGTAGGTGCTGGCTTCTTACCAGTTGTAAGTGCTGTGGTATCTGTAGCGTTATATTCATCGCAAAAGATAATATATCCGGCTATAAGGCTTATAATGATGTCAAACACACAAAGTGTCACAATCAAACCATTATAACCGATTTCAGCCGCTGCCCCTCGAGGGCTGGTCGCTTCTAAGAGATAACCACTCAGTGCTGCTCCCAAAAATGCGCCAATTTGCACCACTGTTTGCATAATGCGGGAAGCCTTTTGGGCGCTAATATAACCACTAAGTGCTAGTTTAGTATTATAAGTCTCGAGAGTGCTTAAGGTAATCAAAGAGAGATAGCCGATAGAGATAGAGACAGCGATAAAACCAAAGGGGGAATCAGCGTAATGGAAAAGTGCAATCAATAAAAGAAGGCTATAGATAATGATTCGCCTTTTGTATAAATCGACCAACCGCAGTGAGGCTTTAATGCGCACAAGACCGCTTTTTTTCAAAAGATAGGGCATAAGGGTACCCAAAGCCATGGTTACGCCTAGGAAAACCGATGAGGATGTTATGCGATAAGCATTCCACAGATTACTTAAAAATAAAACCATATCAGAAAGATACAGCAGGACAACAAGCCCATAAAACCGAAACATCAGTTGTTTGTGCACATTATCCCCCCCCATTTCAGAATCTCTTAAAAACACACAGTATTATAAATCAGCATACATGTTTACAAATAATAAATACACACACATATTACTGGGCACGTCAAGTTTTTTGGTAGGGAAAATTTGAACGCTGATGTCTATGGTAGTGATAGCTTATTATTCAGGAGAATGAATAGCGATAGAGGTTGGTATTTTTACTGCGTCTGTTGCGGGAGGCTTGCCAATAAGGGGAAAGCCAGATAACGAATATAACTATGTCCTAGAGATATATTTTGCGCTTTCAAGTTGATTTTGTTTATACTCAAGGTTGAGGTTTTTCTTTTGACCGTTGTTAGATGTTGTTGTGACAATAAACTTCGTTATTTGAAGGCTTATTATAATATTCTTAGTTTCAGTTTATGAATATACCGAAAGATATAGTGAAACATTTGATTCAAACGCTTTTGCAAGACATATTTCAATATCTCAGCGATGTTTTCTGAGAATTGCTCTGCTGCTTTTTGACGGGATTGGATATCAAATGCTTATAGTGAGGGCAGTGGTTTGAGAAAAGATAGAGTTGATTTCATTAAATTCCTATGGAGCGGCATCCAGTCTCAGCCCTTAGGGGCAATAATATATCTAGATCGAACTCATTTTTATACGCTTACACGACGCTATAGGAGTAATCCTCAGAAATTCTACTAGAATTCATTAGAAAATGGAAGGTTATGGAGTGTGATCAAAAAATATATTTTTTACAAATACTTAATCTCATTTTAAGTTGTCTAAAATATAATCTTATCTTAAAACTAAGTCTATATATCGCCATTTATCATAAAGTTAATAAGTTATACAAATGCGGGAGTATTGTGTTTTTCTGTTTAGAGACGAGTTAAAAAACACCTTATTGAACATTAAAAGATTTTAGACAAAAAACAATTTAACTTATGGAGAGTATATAGACAGAATGTATCTTGAAAAAAAGTTTATAACTCCATATGGTTCTTCAAAGAAATTTCTCGTCATTACTCAACAGAAAAACATATAATACAAATTTTTAACACAGTTCTTAGTATAGAAATAATCCATAAATTAGAGATATTTAGATAATGGAAAAGCAACTGATCCGTTGCTTTTAGCACTCTTAGCAAGACAGATAGACGCAAACATACGCTTGAAATTATTGAACCTTCCTTAGCTTCATTGCAAAATTTATTAATTAGCGATTGATCTGTTTATTCTAGTCTTGCTTATTTTTATGCTCGAGAGCTTTCTTTTGAAAGTGTCGTTAAATTAAATTCAATCTATTCCAAGACCCCATATTATATTTTATCTTCATTTATCGCCCACTACAGTACTGGAGCGGTTGCAGAAAAGGAATAGTTTAAACTTAAAATACGAAGAAAAACTCTCTTTTATTGAAAAAAATTATTTGGAAAACTAACTGTAATGGGTTTGTTTTAAAAGATTTAGAGAAGGGGAGTAGAAAAGTTATCAATATTTATCGTGAGGATAATAGTGTGTTTATTCTTTTAGAGCCAAAGTGTGGTGATAGAAGAACGACATGGAAGGATATACTCGAGCATATTTTAGTGCACGGAATAATAAGGACAATAATGTGAGTGAAGCTTCCATACCGTAAAATTGTTTTACATAATAAAGGTGTAGCTTCTGAATAAAATGCACATAAAATATTAATTTTGTTTTTGTGCATAAATGTTTTTTTCATAGAAGAATTAATTATACATCAGCGCGAAAATTGTAAAAGTCTCAAAAAAGAAATTTTGTTTTCTTAAATTTAATGATCTAAAATGAAAATTGTAAGAATGCATGTTTTTAAACAGGATGTATGATGCATATCAACTGGTATTTATTTTAAAGGATAGTTTATGTTCACTTCAAATTTGAAGGAACGCATTGCTTTATTTGAAAATAGAACTTTTCTCTATTTTACTTTGAGCGGCTTATTTGCTACATTTGGAAGTGGACTAAATTATATTACATTGTCATGGCTCGCTTACAATCAGACGGGCTCAATCCGTGGTGTAGCGTTGATGATGCTTTTTCTTTGGACGCCTGGCATTATTTTTGCGCCTATTTTTGGCATATTGGCAGATAAATATAATCGTAAAACGCAGATTATTATTTCAAATCTTGTGAGAGGTTTGGTAATCGTAAGCTGGGTAATGCTTTGGCATTTTGGTATAGAAATTGAATTGATGGTCTTATCTGCTCTTTTGGGTATTTTTATCCCTTTTTATATGCCATCAGCTATTTCTTTAATTCAAAGTATTGTGCTGAAGGAACAGCTCATCAATGCAAATGCAACCATCGATATGGTTTATGAACTTGGCACGATCGTAGGTATGGGCTTAAGTGGATTGATACTCGCCTATGCAGGAATAAAAGGAACTCTTCTAATAGGTGGTATATTCTTTATCATTGCTGGTTTATTTAATTTTGCAATGAAGGTACCTAAAAACCGAAGATCTAAAAATCAAAACCAGCAAAATTGGTGGGAAAATTATACAGCATCCCTTCATTATTTTAAACAGAATCCGGCTCTTTTTGTACCTTATATAAGCCAGATGATTATTATGACTCTTTTGATGACCATTCCTGTTATTCTCGTTCCTTATATACAAGAGGTTTTACATGCAGATAGCAGTATCTTTGCAATATTTGAGGTGCTTTATTCTATGGGCGTATTGACAGGTGCGTTTTTTTCACCACTTCTTTGTAAAGTTTTATCTATCAGGAAAACATTAGCCATTTTATTAGCTTTTATGGCTATTGGCCTCGCTATTCTATCTGTTAATACACACAATTTTGTTGTTTTTCCTGTTTACTTTATGATTGGATTTGGACTTTCGAGTTGGGCTCTTTCGATTTCTTTATCACAACTCTCTTGTGATCCTGAATACCAAGGAAGATTGCAGGCAAGTTTTAATGGTATCTCTGGATGCTTGATCCTCGGAGTCTACCTCATTATGGCAAGCGATAACAGTAGCATATCACCTCAATCGATATATTTTTTTCAAAGCATTGTTGCGTTTGTTGGAATACTCATAGTGCTGTTTTATAAACATGAAAAACAATAAATTACGTTTAAGAGTGGTCAATATACGCTATTTTATAAACATTTACGCTGCAGCACATTTCATATTTTGCTTTTAAAGGAGAGTTGAGAAAATGTAAAAGTTGGTGCTTAATGAACAAAGCATAAATTGATGTATAATAGAGAATACTCTCTATTTTTTGATAATGATCTAAAAGAATTGATGCGTTTCTTTAATTCATCTCACTGCTGTTAAGAAGACGAAAACGTAACACTTTAAATCTTCTTGAAAGTTTTTTGTTTAAGCGTAGTAGAAAGTAAAGCACTGAGGTAATATCGTATCATATGGGGAGAGTATTGTATTATTTTCGTTTTTCAAAATCCATATGAAAAATTGTATCAATTTCATCTTCATTGGAATGGGTATTTCTACGACGATGCAAGGTTTGCACAATCTCTTTTTTTAAAACAGCATCTGTTTCACTTAAACGATGAATACTGAGTTCCAATTCAAGAGATAACGCCAAATCCACGCACAATTTAAGCTCTTCTCCAATGTCGAAACCGCGTTGATAGTCGTCATAAAGACCAACCAGTGTGTCAGACAATTCTTTATCGCATAAAGAGGTCATGCTTAATTCCTCAACGTTGCGGGTTTCCATGCAGCTTTTTTAAGTATCACTCCACTATCATCACTTAAAATTGCCATGTATACGAACCTCATGGTTTTGTCAATTTTCTGCAAAATACGCGCTTTTAAATCAATGCCTATTAAAGATTTTATTACTCCAAGATTTTGAAGCGCTCAATTGTAAATATGGGTGGCAATGTGTTTATTATAGAACTTATAGCATAAAATACATTTCCAAAAGGCTTTTAATGTGCGTAGAGGAGGATTATTCTGACGATAAACAAAACACCTTAAAATCTCTATTGCCAATTACAGCTAAATCAATGCCATTAATATATTAAAATAAGCAAACAGGGTTTGTAAACGTCTAACTTTTTAATAACGAATGATAATCTCATTTTTTGTAGAATACCAATTATTTTGCTTAACAAACAAATTGATTAAAAAAGAAGCTAATATAGTGTCATTTCTGAAATGTTTGTTGGTTGAGGGAAAAGATGTTGACAACAGTGCAAGTACAGTGGGTTATGTGGGAGAAAAGCTAAAAAACAGCTTCTTTTCGATTTGTGATATTTAAAAAATTTATACAACAGTGAAAATACAATGACGATGTTTTGTTCCTATAGAAGGGTAACAGACATATACGCGAGAAGAACGAAAGATCATTTATAGCACTTTTGTCTTTTTATGAAGAGGACAAGATGAGCACGTTGGAACTTTTTATAGAGCGTGCATCATTATATTAAGAAAGATTTCTTTCAAAGATATGCAATTATATATTGAAACAGATTATCTCGCAACAAAGAGTGAGATTATCATGATAATCGTTATCTATTACATTGTGCTATAAGTTAAAAAAATCATAAATTTGTGTTTATAAGAACTGCTATTTTATTGAGAAGTATTTTTACAAATTTATAAAAAATTATTTTTTACACTCTTGCCATTTTGCTGATGCGCTTTATTTGAAAAGTAGAATTGCTCTTTAGTGAAACTATTTTGTTAAGAGATAAATCGCAGTATTTTTAAATGGAGATTATGGTATATTTTCAAAGTCTTGTGTTTTTATTGATTTTTTAGCTTGAATTCCTCTAGCTAAAAGGGTTGGGGACTTTTCTAGATTCGATGTTGTTGCAGAGATTTAGGGCGATGCCGTAAAGATAGCGGTATCGTAAGGGGGAGAGTTTTGTCTTGATTTATTGGTTTTTGAAGTGCGCAAACTAAGGGTTTTGCCGTGTGTGTTTTCGCGCGTTGTGATGATGTTGAACTCTGTTGGAGGAGGTTCTTATGAAAAAAAAATATTCCACACCAAATTTAATTAAAGTTGTCTCTCTTAGTACGGTAATGGCGACACTCTTATCGAGTGTTTCTCCTGTTTTTGCTGCGAATCTCTCAATAACAGGACAGACAGTTAGGAGCACAAATGGTGGTAATGTCATGTATCCACATGGTAGTCATGGGAGTGTTGTTTTTGCTGGTGATGATGACTACTGTGGTGCAGACAATGTTATTGGTCGTGGCGGCAAACAACAGCAAGGAGTTAATAATAGTCAACGAATAACCGCAGAGCAACAATATGAGAGATTTGTTGGTGAGAAAGTTTTTGGAGGTCGTAGTCCTTATGGTACGACCACCGAAAAGGTTACTTGGGTTGGTGATGGGGTAGTAAGTGATAGCACTAATGGTTATATGGGGACACCGACTGGTGGTATCGTTAATGCTATGCCTGAGGCTTATGGTGTTTATTCTTTTGCAACCGGTTGTGGATCTGCAGCGACGGGTAATTATTCAACAGCATTTGGTGCTGGTGCAACTACAAAGGCTGGTGGTGCACAAGCTTTTGGTGTTTCTGCGCTTGCAGGAGGTATAGCAAGTGTTGCTATGGGCGTGGGATCAGAGGCGTCGGGGAAATCTTCAGTTGCTATTGGAGGGCTTGCAACTGCATTAGGTACAAATAGTATTGCTTTAGGTACAAAGGTGAAGGCAGAAAAGAGTTATACGATTGCTATAGGTACAGATGCTGAAGCTTTAGGTTCAGGTTCTATTGCAATAGGGGGGAGGCGCTCTGACAGAACTGGAGAGGTTAATCCTAATAGAAAAGTAACAGCAAAAGGTGAAAATTCGATTTCTATAGGTACCTATGCTTACACTGAGAAGGATGATGCGGTTGCTATTGGTGTAAACGCGCAGGTCTTTCAGACTGATGGTGTTGCTATAGGGGGTGGTTCTGTTTCTAGAAGAGCAAAAGGTGTCGAGGCTTATGATCCTGCAACAGGTACAGTCTCGAACCAAAAGAGCGGTCTTGCATGGAAAAGTACAGCAGGTGCTTTTAGTATTGGTGAAGTAGGGGCTGAGGGTAATGATGGCAACGGTACTTTAACACGGCAAATTACCGGTGTAGCTGCTGGTAAAGAAGATACCGATGCGGTAAACGTGGCGCAGCTAAAAGCTATGAGAGAAGTTATAGCAGGGGGAGGGGGCTGGAAACTTTCTGCTAACGATACCGATCTTACAGACGTGAATCCAGGAAGTATAATAGATTTTTCAGTGAAAAGTAAAAACGACAAAGGAAAAGACAACTTAAAGATTGCAAAAAACACTGAAGGCACTAAGCATAAAATTGAATTTACTTTAAGTGATACTCTCACACTTACAAAAGTCACCACAGGCCAAAGCTCTATCAGTGATGATGGTTTTATTATTGATCGTGGGCCAATGATGACTATTGATGGTATTGATGCTGGCAATAAACAGATTACAAAGGTGGCAGATGCGACTGCAGATGATGAGGCAGTGAATTATAAACAGCTGAAAGAAGTAAAAGATGGTTTCAAAACAAGTTGGCAACTTTCTGTTAATGGTGCAGATGCTACGCATATTGGTCCAAACGGTGTGGTAAATTTGCAATCAGCTGGTCGCGAAAGTAACCCGAATATCAAAATTACCAAAAACGGTGACAATACTGTAGAATTTGGTTTGTCTGATGATATTAATGTAATGACTGTCACAGCAGGAGAGAGCGTTATGGATGCTGCTGGCTTTAGATTTAACAATGGCGAGGGGCCGAGCATAACTGTTCAAGGCATTCATGCTGGTAATAAAACGATTAAAGGGGTAGCGGCAGGGGAAGAAGATACCGATGCTGTCAATTTTTCACAGCTTAAAAAAATAGAAGGAATGATATCAGAGGCAGGAGGCTGGAAGCTTTCTGTTGATGGTAACGATGCTACAGATGTTAAAGCTGGGAGTACAGTAGACCTTATTGCGGCTGTGGGTGAAGACGGAAGCAAAAATATAAAAATTGCAAAAGACAGTAATAAAGTTACATTTTCTTTGAGTGATACTCTTAAGTTGACGAGTGTTACGACAGGCAACAGCATTATGAGCAACGATGGCTTTACGTTTATTGATGGTAATGGACCAAGCATAACTTTAAATGGTATTAATGCTGGTAATAAAAAAATTACAGGAGTAGCTAAGGGGGAAGAAGATACAGATGCGGTGAATTATAAACAGCTGAAAGATGTAAAAACACTTGCAGAAAATGGCTGGAAACTTTCTGTTGATGGGAACAATGCTACAGATGTTAAAGCTGGGAGTACAGTAGATCTTGTTGCGGGTGCGAGTGATGATGGAAGCAAAAATATAAAAATTGCAAAAGACAATAATAATAGAGTTACATTTTCTTTGAATGATACTCTTAAGCTCACGAGTGTTACGACAGGCAACAGCATTATGAGCAACGATGGCTTTACGTTTGTTGATGGAGGACCAAGCATAACTGTTGATGGTATTGATGCTTACAATAAAAAAATCACAAAAGTTGCTAACGGAACTGATGATACCGATGCTGTGAATTTTAAGCAGCTGAAAGATGTTACAGCGGGAATTAAAACGGGTTGGAAGCTTTCTGTTGATGGTGATAATGCTACAGATGTTGGGGCAGGAAGTACAGTAAAGTTTGTTGCAGTTAAGCAGAAGGACGATGATGATAATGAGAGTGAGAATACAAATATAAAAATTACCAGAGGTGATAACAATGAAGTAAAGTTTGATTTAAGCGAATATATTAAAGTTGGTCGTGTAGAAACAGGGGATAGCAGAATGAGTAATGCCGGTTTCATGATCAAGAATGGTCCAAACATGACGAAGGGTGGTATTTTTGCTGCTAATACAAAAATTACAGGAGTGCAAAAGGGTACTAATGAGAATGATGCCGTAAATGTTTCACAGCTGAATGACATAAAAGATCAAATAGAAGATAATAGCCTTGTTAAATGGCGTGAAGATCAGAAGCTTATTACTATTGGTGCCGAAAAAGGTGGTATCGAAATCGATATTACAAACGATGAAAACAGAGAGCGAATTATTTCTGGCGTTGCAGTTGGAAAAGTCAGTTCCGATTCAACAGAAGCAATAAATGGTCGTCAGCTGTTTAGTTATATTACTAATATAGTGGATTTTTTTGGTGGTGAGGAGACAGATATACTTAATGGTATCAAACCAACTTTTACTGTTCAGAATATAAAACACGACAATGTAACGGATGCTTTCGCTGCTGTTGATACTTCTATCACAGATATTTATAGTCAGATTAACAAGGTAACAGAAAATAGTCTTGTTAAGTGGAATGAGGGCGAAAAGCTTATTACCATTGGTAAAGAAAAAGGCGGTACGAAAATTGATATTACAGGTACTGATGGAGGGCGGCTCATTGCAGGTGTGAAAAATGGAAAGATTTCAGAAGATTCAACAGAAGCGATAAATGGTAGTCAGGTCAATAAGATATCTGGAGATGTTGCAAAATTCTTTGGTGGGGATGCAGCATTTCAGGATGGTACTTTTGTAGGCCCTAGATATAATCTATCTAAAGTGTCTGCAGATGGTAACGTAGAACAGAAAACCTTTGAAAATGTTGGTGATGCTTTGACAGGGCTTGATGCGAATGTCAAAAATGTGAATAGTCGTTTAACACATGTAGTCAATAATTTTACTGAGGAAATTCAGGGGCTCTCTAAAGATGCTTTATTGTGGAGCAGTTATGAGAGTGCATTTGTTGCACTACATGGACCAAATGGACGGAAGACAGATAGTAAGATTAAGTTCCTTGCGGATGGCGATATTTCAGGAGATTCAACAGATGCAATAAACGGTTCTCAACTTTATAAGATGGGTGATAAGATTGCGAATTATTTTGGCGGTGGTGCTAGCTATGAGAATGGAGTCTTTAGAGGACCGAGATATAATTTAACTACTATTGATGAACATGGCCAGGAAAAACAGATGGAACATAATGATGTTGGATCGGCTTTGTCAGGGCTTAATATGAACATCAGGCATGTTAATCAGCATTTGCTCTATGCAATAAATGATGTTGCTAAATATTTTGGTGGTGGTGCTGGGTATGATGACGCTGGTAATTGGCATGCTCCCACTTTCAAAGTTATCCAATTCAAGGCTGATGGCACTTCCTCTAAGCAGCCTTATTCGAATGTTGCTGATGCTTTTGAAGGTGTGAACAATACTTTTAGCGCAATTCACAATCAAATTTCTAATATCACAGAAAATAGTTTGGTTCAGCAAGAGGGAGAAGATGGTCTTATTACTGTGGGTAAAGCAACCGGTGGTACTAAAATCAGCTTCGTAAATAAAGGTGGTGAAGAAAGAACTCTTTCTGGTGTGAAAGATGGAACGATTTCTCGAACATCCACAGATGCTGTAAATGGTTCACAGCTTTTTGCTACGAATGAGAAGGTTACAACTGTTACTGACAATCTTAAAAAAGTTGCTGAAAATACATCGAAATATTTTGGTGGCAGTACAGATGTACTGAACGGTGTAGAGCCAACCTTCCTTATTCAGGATAAGGCATATAATAATGTTACAGATGCGTTTACTGGTGTGAATATTTCTATCCATAAGATTGATAATAAGATTTCCGATGTGGTAAAAAATAGTCTTGTTAAGCAAGATGGAGGTGCATCAGGTGTTATTACTATCGGTAAGGATACCGCTGGTACTGAGATCAATATTGCAGGATATGCTGGTGTAGCGCGTTCTATTTCTGGTGTTAAGGCAGCAGAAAAGGGTGATGAAGCTGTTAACAAAGACCAACTTGATAAAAGCATAAAGGATATTACGAAAGATATTGAGACAGCAAGTGCTGCAGCAGTTCTCTACGATAAAAATGAAGATGGTAGTATCAATTATGGTAGCGTGACCTTGGGTGGCAAGAACAATGTCGGACCAGTTGCTCTCCTTAATGTTAAAGATGGCAGAATTGCTGCGAGTTCAACCGATGCCATTACCGGTAACCAGCTTTATCTCATGAGCAACCAATTGGCTGCGTATTTTGGTGGTGGTGCTAAATATGAGAATGGCAAATGGACAAATCCTACTTTTAAGATTGTTCAAGTCAATGCTAATGGTACGACTGTTGAGAAAGAGCACCATAATGTCGCTGATGCTTTTGGTGATATTAATGATGGGATGTCAAATATTAACAACCGTATTGATGATGTCATCAACAAGGTCGATTCAGATGCTTTAAAGTGGAATGATAAAGAAAAAGCCTATGATGCTAATCGTGATGGCAAGCCGAATAAAATTATCAATGTAGCAGATGGTAAAATTGTAAAAGGTTCGAAAGATGCGGTCAATGGTGGACAACTTTGGGAAACTAATGAACGTGTCACGGGTGTCGAAAAAGATGTGAAGCATCTTACCAACAGAGTTGATAACATTTCAAATACGATTGCTGATATTGGTGATGTAGTTCTCAATATTGATACCAAAGTTGATAACATCAATAATAGAGTTGACGGTATTGAGGAGGACGCTGTTCGTTATGACAGAGATGAAAACGGCAAAAAGACTAATAAAATCACATTAGCGGGTGCTGATGCTAGTGAACCTGTTATGATTGATAATGTAGCTGATGGTAAAATTGAAAAAGGTTCGAAAGAAGCTGTAAATGGTAGTCAACTCCATGACTATACTAAAGAACAGATGAAGATTATTCTTGATGAATCCAAGCACTACACAGATCAACGGGTTAATAATATTGTGATTGATGCGATTGATGATGCTGTTGATCAGTCTAAACAATATACAGATATGAAGTTTAACGTTTTAAACTACAGTATTGAGAGTGTGAAAAAAGAGGCAAGACAAGCAGCGGCTATTGGTCTTGCGGTGTCTAACTTACGCTACAATGATACACCTGGAAAATTAAGCGTTGGATTTGGTACTGGTTTATGGCGTAGTCAGTCTGCATTTGCCTTTGGTGCAGGTTACACCTCAGAAAATGGGAAATACCGCTCTAATATATCCGCAACGACTTCTGGAGGTCATTGGGGTGTAGGTGCGGGATTCAATATGACATTGAACTGATAATAAACAAAATACATAAAAATTCCTTTTCACCCCTGTCTCATGAGGCAGGGGTGAATTGTTGTTACGTATGTAAAAATTATATATATAAATTGATAAGCGCTATAACGACAAATACAGGTTTAAAAAACAGAAAAAACCTATACACTTTCAACAAAATGAACTTCTTATTTCAAAATAAGATAATAAGTTTTTTCATAAATTATAAGTTCATTATTTTCTTCTTTAATTTTTAAATCTGAAAAATCTGTAGCACTCTACAGATAGAAAAAACCCTTTTGCTCTCTACAAATCTATTAAAAAGTTTTCTACTAAGATAAAAGTACACATTCAAATGTATTTCAATTTTACTGGAAGAAGTTATAAAACAATATACTAAATTAACTCTATCCCTTGCAAAAAACAACCAATAAGCTTAAAAGTTAAAAAAACAAATCACCACAAAAAAATTTACTTTCTTAGGAAATGTAAAAGAGCAAAACGCATTAACCTTAAAAACAACTTCTTTATCTTTTCAGTCAGGTACTAAATTTTTGAATACATTTAGAAAAAACAGCTTTAAAAGGCTCTATAGCGTTTAAATGTGTCTTTTTTGTGTTTATAGTTATTTCTTTCATTGGGGAGTTCATTATGAAAAAATTATATACAAAATTAGCAGGGAGCAATTTAAAATTTTCTCGTTTTCCTTTTATTAAAGTCCTATCCTTGACTTCGATAGCGGCACTTTTAGCCAGTATTTCCCCTGTTTTTTCGAATAATTTGGATTCTTCTAGTTCATCACAGGAAAATTATTTAACAGCGCTGAATGTTGCTTTGACATCCAAGGTAAGTGTTGCTGATGACTATGCAAATTTTTTAACCAAAACTCTTACTGGTGTAAGCGATTATAGTCCTATAGTGAATGTTTTGGCAGAAACCAGCGATTCGATACGTTCAATTGATATGAATGTTGGAAGTAAAAAAATAACAAGAGCAGCTTTAACTCCAGGAGTTGTAAAGGGAGACCAGATAACTAGGGATGAGAATTTGGGTAATCCTCTCGTCTATGGTGAACGAGCTCAGGGAGAAGCTCATGATGCTATTGTTTACGGGCAGGTAGCGCAGACGAAGGCTGACCAAGGGATTGCTATCGGCTTAACTGCTTTAGCTGGTAGTAGTAGAAATACTAAAAATAGCATTGCAATCGGCTCTTCTCTAACCGATAGTTATGATGAAAAAGAGAGAACAGCTTCATTAGGTGATTTTTCAATAGCCTTCGGTAGTAAAGCACATAGTTATGCAAATGAAGCGATTGCTATGGGGTACAATGCATATGCACAGGAGCAGGCGCCGCAGGGAATTGCTATAGGCGCTAGCTCTAATGTGACGGTTGCGGAAGGTGTTGCTCTAGGAAGCAATTCTATATCCGATAGGGCTGCTGGTGAGTTTGGCTACACTCCTTTGTTGCAGGGTCCTGCAACAAACATCGAGACACAATGGAAAAGTACGCGGGGCTCAGTTAGTGTTGGTGATGATAGTAAGGGTATAACCAGACAAATTACAGGCGTAGCTGCTGGTTCTAATGTTACCGATGCAGTGAACCTTAGACAGTTGCAGGACTTAGAACAAGTTGTAAGACAAAACGGTTGGAAATTCTCTGTTGGAGATAAAAATGCAACAACTGTTCTTATGGATAGCGCGGTAGATTTTTCCGCTGGAAGTAGCAACCTAAATATTACAAAGGGCGAAGATGACAATAAAGTAAAATTTGATCTGGCTCAAGACATTACGTTAACAAGCTTAAAAGCAGGTACAAATACCTTCGATGCCACGGGCTTAGTAGTTACTGATGGTCCGAAAATAACCACCGGTGGTATTGATGCTGGAAATAAAAAGGTAACGGGTGTTACATCTGGTGATCTTAGTGCAGATTCACAAGAGGCGGTAAATGGTAGTCAGTTGAATGTTGTAGCTACCCATATAGCTGGATATTTAGGCGGTGGTGTTAAATTTACGAATGGTCAATGGGATAATCCAGAGTTCAAAATTAAAACTTTAAATCCTGAGACGAGTGAGATTGAAGAAGAAAGTTTTCCAAATGTAGCAAAAGCCTTTGAGGGTGTGGGTAAGTCTTATGTAAATCTTCACAATGAGATTAAAAAAGCCGCTGATGATAGTGTTTTTAAATGGCATGCCGAAACGGAGAGCATTACAATTGCTGCCAGTGAGGGAAAAGGTGGGCAAGAAAGTATTGCTATAGGTAAGCTTTCAAGTGCAACTGCCGACAATGGTATTGCATTAGGTGGTTCTGCAAATGTATCTGGTGAAAATAGTATCGCATTAGGTGGTTTTGCAAATGCATCTGGTGAAAATAGTATTGCATTAGGTGGACTTTCAGCCGCAACAGCTAAAAATAGTATGGCATTAGGTTCAAATGTACAAGTACTTCCTGAGGGTGGTGTTGCTGTGGGTTATAAATCTGTTTCTCGTAACTCAGTGTCCGCAGTTGGCTATGATCCTTCCATAGGGAGCCAGTCAACGGATGATGGTGTGATATGGAAGAGCACTCAAGGAGCTTTTAGTGTTGGTGATACTCCGAATAAGATAACACGACAGCTTACAGGTGTAGCAGCGGGTTATGCAGACACTGATGCCGTCAACATTGCACAGCTGAAAAAATTAAGAGAATTTGTAGCACAAGGGTGGACACTTTCTCTTAATGATAAGGCTGTTTCAAACTTTCAGCCGGGTGATATATTAAATTTGGTTTCTGGAAGCAAAAACTTTGAGATTAAAAATAGTGATACAACAGACAATAAAGACAAAAAAATAACATTTGATTTGGCACAAGATGTCACATTGAACAGTGTAAAATTAAAAGGCGTCACTTTAGATAAAACGGGATTAACCATTGAAAATGGTCCCAAAGTAATAGCGGATGGTATTGATGCTGCAGGTAAAAAAAACACGTCTTGCGGGTGGAGATCTTAGCACAAATTCGACAGATGCCGTTAATGGTGGTCAGCTTCATACAATCACTGGAGATTTATCAAGAATTTTAGGTGGAGATGTATCCTTTGATGGAAAAAACTTTAAAGTACCAGGGTATAAATTATCGAATATTGATAAAAAAGGTGAAGTAACAGATAAATCTCATACCGATGTTGGTTCTGCCTTTAAAGGACTTGATGATAATATCAAGAATGTGAATGCTCGTATAAAGGAATTTGAAAATGACCTCTCTTCGAATAGTTTAAATTGGGATGGCAGTGTAGGTGATGGTGGTGCCTACAATGCTGCTCATGGTGAGAAGGGTGCGAGCAAGATTGTTAATGTCGCTGATGGTAAGGTAGAGAAAGATTCGCACGAAACTATAACAGGTTCCCAGCTTTATGCACTGGGCAACAAAGTTGCAGAATATTTTGGCGGCGATGCTACGTATGAGAATGGCGTATTGAACAAACCAACCTTCAAACTCAAAGTTTTCAACTCAGAGAGCAATGAAATTGAAGTTGAAGAAAAAACCTACAATAATGTAGCGGAAGCCTTTGACGGAATTGATAAGAATTTCCAGAGTGTGAATAAGAATGTGCAGAACATCGTTAATGATTTTAATGACAAAGTCACGAATATCAAAGAATCTGTCCAAGGCGATGCTCTGTTGTGGGATGGTAAAGAACAATCCTTTGTAGCCAAGCATGGGGAAAAAGATGGAGAAAGGGAAAACAGCAAGATCACATCGCTTGCCGCTGGTTCTATAATATCAGCTTCGAGTGATGCGATTAATGGCGATCAGCTTCATACAATCACTGAGGATTTATCAAAAATTTTAGGTGGAGGTGTATCCTTTGATGGCAAAAACTTTAAAGTACCAGAGTATAAATTATCGAATATTGATGAAAAAGGTGTTGTAACAGATAAACCGCATACCGATGTTGGTTCTGCCTTTAAAGGACTTGATGACAATATCAAGAATGTGAACGCTCGCATTAAGGAGGTCTCAGAGGGAGTTGCACAAGATTCTTTATCTTGGAGCGATGCTGACAAAGCTTTTGTTGCCCAGCATGGGGAAGGTGATGACAGAAAGGCAAGTAAAATCACATCACTTGCTGTAGGAGATATTACGAAAGAATCGATGGATGCCGTAAATGGTTCTCAACTTTATTCACTGGGCGATAAGGTTGCAAAATATTTTTCTGATGACGCTGAATATAAGGATGGGGAATTGAAAGTTCCTGATTTTAAGCTAAAAATTATCAATGATGATGGCACTGAAGCTGAATCAAGCTATAAGAATGTATCAGATGCATTTTCAGGTGTGGGTAAACTTTTCACAAAGGTTCAAACTGCGATCAGCGATGTAATCAGTAATCTTCTTGTTACGAAAAATGAAGATGTTATCAACATTGGTAAAGGAGTAGAAGGTAGTGAAATCAATATGGCAAACAAGAGTGGTAAGGATCGAACTCTTTCTGGTGTAAAGGCAGCAGAAAAAGCCAATGAAGCTGTGAACAAAGAACAATTTGATAAAGGTTTGAAGGATCTTTCTGATACCCTTCTGTTGTTCTTTACGATAAAACAACAGATAATCAAACTGATTATACAAATGTAACTTTTGGGAAAGGGAAGGATGCTACACCTGTTGCGCTCCATAATGTAGCCGCCGGATCGATTGCGGAAAACTCAACGGATGTTATCAATGGAGGACAGGTTCACATTCTTTCAATGGATATAGCAAAATTGTTGGGTGGAGATGCTGAATTTAAGGATGGTGCTTTTAAAGGGCCAACTTATAATTTATCCAGTATTGATAAAGGTGGTGAAGTAACAGATAAACCGCATACCGATGTTGGTTCTGCCTTTAAAGGGCTTGATGAGAATATCAAGAATGTGAACGCTCGCATTAAGGAGGTCTCAGAGGGAGTTGCACAAGATTCTTTATCTTGGAGCGATGGTGACAAAGCTTTTGTCGCTCTGCATGGGAAAGGTGATGACAGAAAAGCAAGCAAGATCACATCACTTGCGGCTGGCTCTATAGTATCAGGCTCGAGTGATGCGGTTAATGGCGGACAGATTTATGATCTGAATCAGTCGCTAGCAAAGTATTTTGGTGGTGATGCTAAATATGATGGTGATGGCTGGGCGCTTCCAGGTTTCAAGATAATGACTTTCCAAGAAGATGGAAGCTTTGAAGAGGAGGATTATGATAGCGTTGCAGCCGCGTTTGCCGGTGTAAATAAGGTTTTCAAGAATCTTCATAATGAGATTTCAGACAACATTGAGCAAAATGCGTTGTTGTGGAGTGATGATGCAGGTGCGTTTGTAGCACAGCATGAGAAAGAAGGTAACAAGGAAAACAGCAAGATCACGTTCCTTGCGAAAGGAAAGATATCAGAAGATTCGACGGATGCGATTAATGGTGGTCAGATTTATACTCTTCAACAAACATTTGCCTCATATTTTGGTGGAGGAGCTGGTTATGATAAGGAAGGAAACTGGCAAGGACCAAAATTCACTGTTCAGGTCTTTAATAAGGATGGTACGAAAGGTGATAAAGAGGAGCGTAATAGTGTCTCTGAAGCATTTGATGTTGTTAATGACAGCATGAGCACTATCAACGATCGTATAAAAGAAGTTGAAAAGGGTACCTCTTCGAATAGTCTGAATTGGAATGAAGAAAAAGGAAGCTATGATGCATCTCATGTTGATGCTCAGGGTGTTAAGAGTCCAAGTAAGATTATCAATGTAGAGGATGGCAAGGTAGACAGAGATTCAAAAGAAGCTGTGAATGGAGGACAGCTTTGGGAAACTCAGCAGATGATTACAGATCAGGTCAAGGATATTGAAAATAAAGTTACGGAGGGATCTGTACAATATGATAAAGATAAAGAAACGGGCAAAAAGACCAATAAAGTTACATTAGTTGGTGGAGATGACAGTTCTCCAGTATTAATAGACAATGTAGCCGATGGAAGGGTTGAAAAAGATTCGAAAGAAGCGGTTAATGGTGGTCAATTAAAAGATAAGATGGATTTTGTGCTTGAAAGTGCCAATAAGTATACGGATGAGCAAATTTCTCATCTTGTAAAAGATGGAGTTAGTGGGGCTAATTCGTATACGGATATGAAGTTTTCGACATTAAGTTATGCTGTTGAGGATGTTCGAAAAGAGGCAAGACAAGCAGCAGCTGTTGGTTTAGCGGTAGCTGGTTTACGCTATAGTGATATTCCTGGAAAATTAACAATCGCATTTGGTAGTGGTTTATGGCGTAGTCAATCTGCTTTTGCTTTTGGTGCAGGTTATACTTCAGAGAACGGTGATATTGGTTCCAACTTGTCAATTACCACTTCTGGAGGTCACTGGGGTATAAGTACAGGGGTTAATGTGATACTCAACTAATAAACGACTAAATCCATAAAATTGATTTGCCTTTTTCTTATTTAAGAAAAGGGCAAATTTTTTACTTTCTTCCAGAACTCTCTAAAGCTATTCTAAATGTATAAAACTCCCGTAATTATATAAAATCCGAATATAAAAAGCCTATGACAACTTTTGTTGAGAATAAAAGACCTTAATGGTAAAGATTTAAAAAATTGATTGCTATTATTTTGATTTATTAAAATGCTTCAAGAAATGTAAATACGAATATACCCTTTATTAAAAGAAGACAGTTTTAGCTTTTATTTTCGTATAGTTTTAAACGTATGCTTTATAATGCAACGCTCTACAGATATGCAACGTACTCCAAACACAAGTATTGCTTTAGGGTAGTGGAGCGCAAACGGAAAAAGAATGGAGCGTTGCTGTAGGCAATATGGCTCATGTTTTAGAGAAAAGCAGTGTCGCAGTAGGTGGTGAATATAATAAGAAGAGCGAACACGGGGAAAATGATTATACTCTTTCGAAGAGTGATTATTCAACAGTAGTAGGAGCTGTTTCTAAAGCTTTAGAATATGGTTCGATTGCTCTTGGTCACTCCGTGCATATGCATTTGCTCAAGAAGCTATTTCTATGGGCTTCTATTCAAAAGCAAAAGGGGGTGGAAGTATCGCTTTAGATTCCTATTCTAAAGAAAGTGATGGTTGATGGGGGGCTAATGGGGACAACTCTGTGTCTGGTAGGACTGCTGGCGTTTTTGGGGATACGTCTGTTCTGCAAGGACTGGCTAAAAACACCTAATCTCAATGGAAAAGTACGAAATTTGCAGTAAGTATTGGTATTCCTAGTAAGAACATAACGCGACAAATTATAGGCGTAGCAGCTGATAGCAAACCTGCCGATGCGGTGAACCTGAGACAGTTGCAAGATTTAAAAGAAGTCGTAAGAAAAAAAGAGTGGAAATTGTCTATTTCTGGTGAGGCAGCTAAAGATATAGGTGCTAGATAGTACAATAAATTTTTTATCTGGAGGAAGTAACTTCAGAGTTAAAAGAGATAAGGACGATGAAAATAATCTCATATTTGGTTTTGCGAATGATATAGCATTGAAAAGCATAACATTAGGAGAGAAAACAACAGTCGATGCAACAGACTTAGTAATCACTGATGGTTCGCAAATAACCACCGGTAGTATTAATGCGGCAAGTAAAAAAGTAACAAATATTGCAGAAGGAACTAGTAATATTGATGCAGTAAATTTTTCACAACTGAAGGGAATAAAAGAACAAGTAGCAGTGAGTATTTTTGTAAAACAGGATACAGCAACGAGACACATTACTATTAGTAAGGATATAGATGGGGCATTTTAGTAAAAAGCTTTCATAAATCCTCTTATGAAATAAAAAAATCTTATTCACGAAAAATAAACTGATGCCTAAGCGGATGATCAATAGGCACAAAAAATTATACCTCTTTCAAAGAGATCAAAGCTAAAAACGACACACAACCTTTGATAGAAAAACGAAATCCATTCTAATATTAAGTATTTTTTTACCTTCCTCAAATTGACTTTCACGAACCTGCCCCTAATTACCCTCTAAAGACACTGTAGAAACAACAGTTTATGTCTTAATTTTATTTATGTCCTAAAACACGCTGTAAAAGCAGGAACACGCAAAGAAAATAAGAAAGCTTTAGAGTTCTAGAGCATACCTTTTTTGTGTTTTTAATCTATTATTATGAAGGGGGTATTATGAAAAAATTATATACTACACAAAATCTGCGTGATTTGAGTTTTTCTCGCTCACATCGTCGATCATCATTGTTTAAAGTAGCTTCGTTGGGAACTGCGGTTGCCTTGTTTTTATCGAATGCTGCTCCTGTTTTTTCAGCAAATCTCGATTTAACAAAAGCATCTCTTGAAAATGTGAAGAATGCTGCCGTGGTTTATCCGCAAAGTACTCTTTCTGCTTATAATGATTATACAAGTGGTATGGGGGGGGAAAATTCTGTCATAAATGTTTTAACAGTCGACGGAAGGTCTGTATGGAAAGATGCGCAAAATATCTTTACAGTGGGTGGCGCTGTTATTTTAGATCCAGAGGAATATACGGAAAAGGGGAAAAGTGTAGCTATAGACTCTACAGCGCACGCTTTAGGACTAGGTAATATCGCAATAGATGCCGGATATAATAACCAAGATGATAATAGAGATGCATTCGTAAATGCTTATTCTTTACGAGTGAGGGCTGATGGTGATGAAACTGTTGCTATAGGGTCTGGGCCTGAAACGCGGGCGTATGGCAATGTTGTTCTTGGGGACGGTTCTTCGACTACATCGCTTGCTGGCGCTAGCGGTTACAGTCCTATCGAGCTAAGCGAAAAAAATAAAAACAGTGAGGTATGGAAAAGTACTGCGCATGCAGCGACTATTGGTGATTATAAAAATAAGGTAACACGCCAGCTTGAAGGAGTGGCTGCTGGTAGTTATTCTACCGATGCCGTTAATGTTGCACAGCTAAAAGCGTTAAAAACTTACGTAGACCAAGGTTGGCAGCTATCTATTGGGGGTAAAAATGCTAAAGCTGTTGGTGTACAAGATACTGTAGATTTGTCAGCGGCAAGTGGCAACCTTACGATTATAAAAGGTGAGGAAGACAATAATGTAAAATTTGATCTAGCTAAGAATATTAAAGTGGAACGAGTTACCGCTGGAAGAAGCTCTATAAGTGATGATGGCATTCTGTTTGCTAATGGGGCTGGTATAACTGTGGATGGTATTGATGCTGGCAATCAGCAGATTACAGGAGTGGCAGCTGGGGAAGAACCTGATGATGCAGTGAATTTTGCGCAGCTACAAGAGATAAAAAATCAAATAGCAGCAAATAGTCTTGTTAAGCAAGATGGTGGAGAAGAAGGTCGTATCACCATTGGTATAGAAACAGGTGGTTCTGAAATCAATGTTGCAAACAAATTGGGTGAAGATAGGATAATTTCCGGTGTGAAGGCTGCTGTAAACAATAACGACGCTGTTAATAAACAACAGCTCGATGGTCAGATTGCAGATGTTGTTGACACTATAAAAAGCAATAGCCTTGTTAAGCGAGAAGAAGAGACAAATCGTATCATCATCGGTAAGGAAATAGAAGGCACAGAGATTAATATTGCAAACAAATCAGGTGATGCTCGTGCAATTTCCGGTGTGAAAGAAGCAGTTAAGGATGATGAAGCCGTTAATAAAAAACAACTTGATGGTGAAATTGCAGATATCACGGACAGTATTAAGGTCATTAAAGAAGCAAATAACTTTGCGGTTCTTTATGATAAAAATGCAGATGGCACCATTAATTATAATAGCGTGACTTTGGGTGGTGATAAGACTACGGCACCAGTTTCTCTCCATAATGTACAAGCTGGTACAATTGCAAAAGGGTCGAATGATGCAATTAATGGTAGCCAGATTGAAAAAATATCTGGAGATATAGCAGGTATTTTTGGTGGTGATGCGGACTTTCACGACGGTATCTTGTTTGGTCCGCACTATCATTTATCGCACATTTCTGAAGATGGTGCAGCAGTAACTAAGGACCATAATAATGTTGGTACAGCTTTGACAGGGCTTGATGAGAATATAAACAATGTGAATGGTCGCTTAACACATGTAGCTAATGAGTTCACTCAGAAAATTGAGGGTGTTTCTAAAGATTCTCTATTGTGGAGTAATGATGAGCAGGCATTTTTGGCACAGTATGGAGAAAACAAAGAAAACAACAAAATTAAATTTCTTGCCAATGGAGATATTGCTGAAGATTCAACCGATGCAGTGAATGGTTCGCAGCTCTTTGCTACTAATCAGAATGTTACCACTGTTACGAATGATCTAGCAAAAATTTCTCAAAATACATCTAAATATTTTGGTGGTGGTGCAGATATATCTAACGGTAAGGCTCCCACTTACACTATTCAGGGTAAGCCACATAATGATTTTGAATCTACTTTTAATGCTGTTGATACTTCTATCACGAATATCCAAAATCAAATCACTAATGCAGCAAAGAATAGCCTTGTTAAGCAGGAAGGAGATGCAGGTACTATTACCATTGGTGTGATAACGGGGGGGACAGAAATTAATGTTGCAAACAAATCTGGTGATGCTCGTACAATTTCTGGTGTAAAAGCTGCAGAGCGAAATGATGAAGCTGTTAACAAAGCCCAGCTTGATAAAAGTATCGAGAAGATTTCTAATGATATTAATCTTACAAGTGCTGCTGCAGTTCTTTATGATAAAGAAAACGGTACCGTTAATTATGGTAGCGTAACTTTAGGTGGGATGGATAACCAAGTCCCTGTTGCTCTACATAATGTTAAAGATGGGAAAATTGCTGAAGATTCGCATGATGCGATCAATGGGAACCAAATTAATAAAATATCTGGAGATATAGCAAATTATTTTGGTGGTGATGCCTCGTTCGAAAATGGTGCCTTTAAAGGACCAAACTATAGTTTATCTGTTATTGTTGAAGATGGTCAGGTGGCAAAAGCCAATTATCATGACGTTGGCTCAGCTTTGAGTGGTCTTGATGCGAATGTGAAGAGTGTGAATACGCATCTGACGAATGTGGTAAAAGATGTCAATGAAAAAATCACAAATATTTCACAAGAAGTTAAAGGGGATGCTTTGTTGTGGAGTAATGATGAGCGGGCATTTGTAGCACAGCATGGAGACGGAAAAACCAATAGCAAAATTAAATTTCTTGCCAATGGAGATATTACTGAAGATTCAACCGATGCAGTAAATGGTTCGCAGCTCTTTGCTACTAATCAGAATGTTACCACTGTTACGAATGATCTAGCAAAAATTTCTCAAAATACATCTAAATATTTTGGTGGTGGTGCAGATATATCTAACGGTAAGGCTCCCACTTACACTATTCAGGGTAAGCCACATAATGATTTTGAATCTACTTTTAATGCTGTTGATACTTCTATCACGAATATCCAAAATCAGATTGCGAATGCGACAAAAAATAGCCTCGTTAAGCAGGAGGAAAATGAAGGTACTATCACCATAGGTAAGGCAACAGGAGGTTCTATAATTAATATTGCAAATAATGCAGACAACGATAGGATAATTTCTGGTGTGAAGGCAGCTGTGAATGGTAATGAAGCTGTTAACAAAGCCCAGCTTGATAAAAGTATCGAGAATATTTCTAATGATATTAATCTTACAAGTGCTGCTGCAGTTCTCTATGATAAAGAAAACGATACCGTTAATTATAATAGCATAACTTTGGGTGGTGATAAGACTACAGCACCAGTTTCCCTCCATAATGTTAAAGATGGGAAAATTGCTGAAGATTCGCATGATGCGATCAATGGTAGGCAGATTGAAAAAATATCTGGAGATGTAGCAAACATTTTGGGTGGGAATGCGGAATTTAGCGACGGTATTTTGTTCGGTCCGCTCTATCATTTATCGCGCATTTCTGAAGATGGCGTAGCAGTATCTAAAGACCATAATAATGTTGGTGACGCTTTGACAGGGCTTGATGACAATATCAACAATGTGAATAGCCGCTTAACACATGTAGCAAATGAATTTACTCAGAAAATTGAGGGTGTTTCTAAAGATTCTCTATTGTGGAGTAATGATGAGCAGGCATTTGTAGCACAGCATGGAGACGGAAAAACCAATAGCAAAATTAAATTTCTTGCCAATGGAGACATTTCTGAAGATTCAACCGATGCAGTGAATGGTTCGCAGCTCTTTGCTACTAATCAGAATGTTATCACTGTTACAAATAATCTGACAACAATTGCTAAAAATATATCAAAGTATTTTGGTGGAGGTGCAGATGTATCTAACGGTAAAGCACCAACTTACACAATTCAGGGTAATTCTCATAATGATGTTGGTTCTGCTTTTAATGCTGTTGATACTTCTATCACGAATATCCAAAATCAGATTGCGAATGCGACAAAAAATAGCCTCGTTAAGCAGGAGGAAAATGAAGGTACTATCACCATAGGTAAGGCAACAGGAGGTTCTATAATTAATATTGCAAATAATGCAGGCAACGATAGGACAATTTCTGGTGTGAAGGCAGCTGTGAATGGTAATGAAGCTGTTAACAAAGCTCAGCTTGATAAAAGTATAGAGAAGATTTCTAATGATATTAATCTTACAAGTGCTGCTGCAGTTCTTTATGATAAAGAAAACGGTACCGTTAATTATGGTAGCGTAACTTTAGGTGGGATGGATAACCAAGTCCCTGTTGCTCTACATAATGTTAAAGATGGGAAAATTGCGCAAGGATCGCATGATGCGATCAATGGGAACCAAATTAATAAAATATCTGGAGATATAGCAAATTATTTTGGTGGTGGTGCCTCGTTCGAAAATGGTGCTTTTAAAGGACCAAACTATAGTTTATCTGTTATTGTTGAAGATGGTCAGGTGGCAAAAGCCAATTATCATGATGTTGGCTCAGCTTTGAGTGGTCTCGATGCAAATGTGAAGAGTGTGAATAGTCATCTCACGAATGTGGTCAATAATTTTACACAACAAATCAATGATATTACACAAGAAGTCAAAGGGGATGCTTTGTTGTGGAGCAATGATGAGCAGGCATTTGTAGCACAGCATGGAGAGGAAAAAAACAATAGCAAAATTAAGTTTCTTGCCAATGGAGATATTTCTGCTAATTCAACCGATGCTATAAATGGTTCGCAACTTTATTTGATGAGTAATCAGCTTGCTGCATATTTTGGTGGTGGCGCTGGCTATAATAATGGAGAATGGACTGCTCCTACTTTCAAGATAGCACAATTCAAGGCTGACGGGAGCTCTGGTGAAAAGAAGGATTATCATAACGTTGCCAGTGCTTTTGACGGCGTAAGTGAGAGTATGTCTAAGATAAACGACCGTATTCAAAGTGTTGAAAACAATGTCTCGTCCAATGGTTTAAATTGGAATGAGCAGAAAAAAGCTTATGACGCTAGCCATGATGGTCAACCAAGTAAGATTATCAATGTAGCAGATGGTAAAATTGCAGAAGGTTCAAAAGATGCAGTCAATGGTGGACAGCTGTGGGAGACCAACGAACGTATCACTGGCGTTGAAAAAGATATTAGGCATATTGAAAACAGAGTCGACAATATTTCCACTACGGTTACGAATATTGGTGAAACGGTTTTCAATATTGAAGACAGAGTTGATAATATTGAGAACACGGTTAATAATCTTTCTGATGGTGCAGTTAACTATGATAAAGATGCTGATGGTAAAAAAACCAATAAGATCACTCTAAAAGGTGGCAACGAAAGTGAACCTGTTATGATTGATAATGTTGCCAATGGTCGCATTGAACAAGGTTCGAAAGAAGCTGTGAATGGTGGTCAACTGCATGATTACACTCAGCAACAGATGAAAATTGTTCTCGATGATGCAAAAAAATATACGGATAGTCGGGTGGATAATATTGTTATTAATGCCATTGATGATGCTGTTGATCGGTCTGACCGATATACAGATATGAAGTTTAATATTTTAAGTTATGATATTAAGAGCGTACGCAAAGAGGCAAGGCAAGCAGCCGCCGTTGGTCTAGCAGTATCCAACCTACGTTACTTCGACGAGCCAGGATCTTTGAGTGTCTCATTTGGTAGCGGCGCATGGCGTGGGCAATCCGCATTTGCTCTTGGTGCTGGTTATACATCTGAAAACGGAAAAATCCGCTCTAATCTCTCTGCCACGAGTGCTGGTGGTCATTGGGGAATAGGTGGTGCAATTACTCTGAAAATAAAATAATACGAACAACGAAAATAGAACAAAACATCCACCCTTATTTATTGAAATAAGGGTGGATATTTTTTTTACAGACGCACAGTATTTATCTAGAGATAAGCATAATATTTGATGAGGCTATAAACTGTGAGGTTTTATAGAAGATTTTTCTATATTTTGTTGAAAAAAGATCACAGTAGAATCCATATTGCTAAAAAGTTATATTTTTATGTTGCTATTTTC
>NZ_JBHILT010000066.1:0-2996 GCF_042193405.1 Bartonella sp. TT110JLCBS | reverse complement strand
ACAGTGCTTGGAGAGCCATGGGAGGACAGAACAGGCGAAGTTGTTGACCCAGATAGTCTCTATGCAAAACGCGAAGATTATCCCCTTGCACCAGAACAAGCCGTGTTGTTAACAGCTGGTATTGATGTGCAAAATGACCGCTTAGAACTTGAAGTGGTTGGATGGGGACGCAGTGAAGAAAGTTGGCATATTGATTATCAAGTTATCCTTGGTGATCCCTCTTCTTTTGAAGTATGGGACCAGCTGGATGAATACCTTACAAAACGCTGGCCACATACAGGCTATAAAGAGGGAATTAGGATAACAGCTGCTTGTATTGATACCGGTGGTGGACACACACAAGCGGTTTATAATTACGTGCGCCCCCGTGAGGGACGACGTATCTGGGGAATTAAGGGGCAAGCGGGATGGCGTGCGGTATGGCCACGCCGTCCAAGTAGAAACAACAAAGGACAGATTAATCTCTATATTGTTGGGGTTGATGCAGCAAAAGATATTATCACGGCACGGTTTAAAAAATCCGGACCTGAAGCATCGGGTGCTGGTGCAACACACTTTCACAAAAGCCTTGATCGGGAATATTTTGACCAACTGACCGCTGAAAGAAAAGTCATCAAATATTTTAAAGGCTTCAAGCGTATTGAATGGCAAAAAAGTGAAAAGGCAAGAAATGAAGCCTTGGACTGTAGGGTCTATGCTTATGCGGCTTTACAAGGTCTGATTTCGGCAGGAATAAACCTTAATCGAGAAGTCGATATCTTAGAAGAGCGTCTGGAAAAACTTAAAATTGAAGGCTCTTTAGAGCAGCCAACATCAGAACATGTGCCCTCTCCTGCTCCAAGAAGATCTCAGACAGCACAACCTCAAAGGAAACAATCCAGAACGGTGATGAATCCTTATATGCAAGGGGATTGGAGGTAATTTATGGATACAGACTTGAACCAAGTAAACAGCAAAATTAACAGACTGGAAAGTTTAAAAAGGCGGCGTGAACAAATTGAAGAGGCTCTTTATTCAGGTGCACAATCGGTACGCCATGGCGATAAGCAAGTAAGCAACCGCTCTGTTGAGGAACTGCGCAGAGCGCTTGAGATGCTGAACACACAAATAGCCAACCTTGAAGGACGCAAGCGTTCACGCGTTTTCTATTTTAATATATCACGAGGCTATTAATGGCTGGCTTTATCAATAAACTCACGGGCTTTTTTAAAATTTCTCGTCAACACAATCCCCATTTTGAAGCGGCAAGCAAAAGCCGCCGTATGGGTGGTTTTGACCCCGCAAAAAAACATATTAATAAAGCGATTGAAGAATGCGGTGATACCATTGTTGCCCGTTCAAGATGGCTTTATGACAATGAATCTCTTTATGGGTCTGCAACAGAAGAATGGGTCTCTGCGGCTGTTAGTGATGGGATTAAACCCTATCCTCGTATTGAAGGTTTTCAAGAAGAAAAGAAAAAGCTTTTAGACTTATGGTGGCAATGGGTTGATGAAGCAGACTATGATGAAGATGCCAATTTTTATGGACTTCAAGCAACCATTGCACGAGAGGTCTTTTTAACTGGTGAATGTTTTGTAAGACTACATTATGTTGACCTCTACGGGCGCTCTGGTGTACCACTTCAATTACAAGTTTATCCCACCGAAATGTTAGACCTTACTTACAATGGACCGGCTGATATTGAAGGCAATTACATTCGTATGGGGATTGAATTTAATGCCAGTGGCAAGCGTGTTGCTTATCATTTCTGGGAACATCACCCCTATGATGATGTCCCTGCAAATATAGCATTTGAGAGCCAAGAGCGCGTGCGCGTCCCTGCTGAAATGGTCCTTCACATCAAAGAGCGCCGTATCGCAGGACAATTGCGCGGTTCTCCAAAAATAACGCGCGCTATGACAAAGATCTTTCAACTCGAATCCTATGACGACGCAGAACTCGATAGAAAAAGGACGGCGGCTCTTTTCGCGGCGTTTGTCAAGGACAATTCACCAAACGTCGAAAAATTATCCGATAATCGTGATAAAAACAACGTTGAAGAAGAATACAAAGCACCTGTCATTGCGCCCGGTGCATCTCTTTATTTAGGAGAGAATAAAGAAGTTACATTCTCAAATCCTGTTGAGGTTGGAGGTTCTTATGAGGCTTTTCAATTTCGCAATATCTTGAAAATTTGTGCAGCACTTAATATGCCTTATGCCGTTGTGACTGGAGACGTTACGCGCGGCAATTTTTCCAATGTGCGTACCTCTATCATTCAGTTTAGACGGCACGTCAAACAATGGCGTGAACATATCATTGCCTTTCAGTTTAACCGCATTGTGTGGGAGCGTTTTGTTGAAATGGCAGTGCTTTCTGGATGCGTCAATTTGCCAGGGTGGGAAGAAAATCCCTTGCCATGGCTTCAATGTGAAAGCTTTGCACCCCCGCTTGAAATGATTGATCCAAACAAGGATATCTCAGCGGAAAAAGAAGAAATTCGTGCAGGCTTGAAAACACGACGCATGGCACTTGCCGAGCGTGGCTTTGATATCGACAGCATTCATGCCGAACTTGAAGAAGAGCACACAGACGCTCGTGCGCGCGGCTTATCTTTTGACACGGATATGGCAGCGCCTTCTGGTAGCAATCAAGTGATTGATACAGCAGATTCAGAACCTTCTGAGACTTATGAAAGTAACCAAGGCAGTGAGGCACATAAAAATGGTGAATAATCTTGATATGCCGTTTTTGGCATCACGGCTTTTTGGGGTTCCACATATGCTTGCCTCGACAAAACTTGATGTCATTCTCAATGCTCTTGCACCGCGTCTTTTTGAGGGAGAAAAGTTTCCCATTGAAGCTTATTCGCAAGAGAATACAGAAGCTTTAAGACCCCCTGAAACTTATGTAGTACAAAACAATGTTGCCATAATACCGGTTCATGGCACGCTTGTGCGCCGTGGTGCATGGCTTGGGGCTTTATCGGGGCTAACCTCTTATGAAGGTTTAAG
>NZ_JBHILT010000065.1:0-3003 GCF_042193405.1 Bartonella sp. TT110JLCBS | reverse complement strand
TAGTAAGTATTTTTACACAAAAACCAAATATCCGACTCTAAACATACTCTGAGACGCGCGAAATTCTTTAGAAAATGATTTCTTAATTTTGCTCGTCTCATGGAGGCGATAGAGAATGTCTTCGCCCATTTAAAATAGTGGTTCTCAAAGAGTTAAACACACCAAACCTTTCCTTAAAATATGAAATTGACTGACAGCAATCAAACTTTCAAAGCTTGTAGAGAGAACAAATTTTGTTTATGAAAGCAGCTAAGCCACGTTACAAAGTGATGTTATATTCTGTTCTAATGATTGTGGAATTTTGATCTTTGGTGAGAAAATCATCAGTTCTTGAGCTTGTCTCTTATTTTGTAGAGAATACCGTATATTAAATTCTATTTTAGGATATTGATTGTACAAGAATTTAATTTCTTCTACGTTGTCATAAGTAATTAACCAAAGCGCATTCACATGTTTAGAAATGATACTTTCTAAATCGCAATGATCTTTAGCTTTATAAAATGAAGTATACAGCTCTTTTCCTTTTTTAAAATAAGGAGGGTCCATATAAAAAAAGGTGTTTTCATCAGTTCCATAACGCAGCAAAAATTCCTGTGCATTTAAACGAGTTAAATATATCCTATCTTTTTGTACACTTATATTTCTAATCCGGCTAATTAAGTCCCTTTTGTTGAATCTACAGTTTATTTTGTAACTCCCAACTTGTTGTTTTCCTCCAATAGGACCAGCATTTTTAATGATTCCAGATCTGTTTGTGCGATTCAAAAAAAATGCAGCAAACCCAACGCTAAGCACGTCTGCGTTTTCAGGAGAAATTTCTTTTTGTTTATACCACTCTTCTAAGTTAATGGTCGTTGTATTGATTTTTTCTATTAATTCTTCTGTCTTGTGCAAAACACAATACCAAAAACTCCAAATAAACGGATCAATATCATTAATGTAGATATCTTTAACATCGTTATTTAAAAGAAAATTTAGAGCCAATCCGCCCCCACCAGCAAAAGGCTCACGATAAGAACATCCATTTAATCCATTTTTCTCAAAAATTTCTTTGATTCTTCCATAGAGTGCAGCCTTGCCACCAGGATACCTTAATGGAGAATAATTATAAGCCATCTCTGTAAACCTTACAGTATTAAAACAAAGCCATGTTATCATATTTTGTTCATATTGGCCAGCAATGGCTAAAGCATTTGACGAGCATTCTGCAATTTTTTGTCATACACTTCATTGATTAATTGCATTAACACTGGCTTTAATACTTGTATATCACTGAGAACCTCTAGATAACTCAAGGGTGCTGAACGGAAGGCATGTTTAGCTGTATTGGCTTGCATTCTAACCTTCGCTAGAGTGTCTAAAATAGCTTTCTCATTTTCATTTATATACTGTGTATCGTCAAGTTCGGTTTTTAATAATCGACAATACTTTGAAAACTTATCCTTTAAAAAATTATCAAAAGATTTGTTTTCTCGGCCTAAAAAGCCTGTCAGCCCTTCGAATAAACAACTAAACGCTATATACACAAGAGGTGTATCAGCGTCAGTACCTAATTTTTTTACTGAAGAATATATACTGATGGGTTTTATAATACCTAATTTCTGCAACTGATCTGCAATTTCTTCATCATAAATGCGGCGAAATAATTTTTGTTTTGGATAATTTCCATCTTTATTCGCATCGCTTGTAGGTAGATTATCTTTTCTTTTAGAATACTCTGTTTCTTTTTTATCCTTGCCTTTTCTAGCAAGCTTTTTAGAAGAACTAAATAAATTAGTTAGATTAGAAGAATCAAATGATTTAGTTAGACCAAATTTGCGAGATAAGATTTCAAAATATTTTTCTATATCTTTTCTATTATTGCAAGAACGAGAATTTATCTTTTTTTCAAGTATATCTTGTACAAATTGTTTCAAAAAATTATCAAGTGCAGAATTTTCTTCATATGAACATGAAAAGATGAGCTTGTCCTCCAACTGATTATAATAAATTCCAGTATACTCAAAAAAAGTTGTTTTAGAAATCAAACGTGTGACAGTCGTTATCTCATAATCTAATGAAGGATCCTCCAACAGATGATTCAATAATAGGTATGCAAATCTATTCGGATTGTCTGGCGAATAACGTGACTTTTGTATAGCATTCCATGGCTTCACACCTTTTCCATTATTTTGACCTAAATGCTTTATCTCCATCCAGTGATTTGCTTCTTTTATGTCAGAAGCAATAGCACATTCTACAGAAGTTATGTGAATTTTACGGTCAGCACTATATTTAGCGATCTTTTTACTTAGATGCTCTGGAGCTAGACTTGGATTATCAAGAAGTTTGAGCGCAGCAAGCCGCCGATTACCTTCTTTAACAACGTACTTCTCTCCATCTTGTATTACCATAAGCTTTTCAAATGGAGACAACCCGTTTTCAGCAATATCTTCGGCCAATTCCAAAATTTTTTCTGTAATACAAAGAAAATTTATAGCATCCTTTTCACTTGTGAATCTGGGAATTCTAGGATTTTCTAGATCAAGTTTAAGTGTTTTTAAAGAAAATTCTTTAGTGTTTATCATTACTCTTAACCAACAATACAAAATATCGAATCATAATATTAACATGGTAAACTGACAAATATTCTATATTAAAGTCTACTTTATATATGAATCACACTTTGGAATCTCTCTTTAATCTTCTCTAGCTAAAAGGCGAGTAATGTTTTAAACATCGTCCAACTTTTTCCTTTTATTTCAAAGTGAAGTAAACGTAAATGCTGCAAAAGAATCCAGTTCAGGCACTTACATCATTTGAGAAAAATTTCTGAGAAAAGACTCTCTATTTTTAATTTTGTCAAGCCTTTCCTGATATAAAAGACGCCCATTGTTCCAAGAGAACATGTCGCTGTTCTAAAAAATCCGTTCGCATGTAGGCTTTCGTCACTGAACTCCCAACTGTATGTGCAAGAACAGTTTCGGCAATCTCAAATGGTGTTGACGTTGTCTCTGCTATCCA
>NZ_JBHILT010000064.1:0-3064 GCF_042193405.1 Bartonella sp. TT110JLCBS | reverse complement strand
AGGAGCCGTATAGGGCATAAATGGTCCATATGGATTCAGACTATTCTGTAAATAGGGGTTGGATGGGGCTTGTGCTTTCTCTGGTGTCATCATACTTTCAATGCCTGACATTCCAGTCATAAATAGAGAGGTTTTGGGGTACTTTGTTATGAAATTCCCCACGGGGTTCTTTGTTATTAATTGTCCCAATCTATTCGCCCCTGTAACCGCTTTAGGAGCAAGATACCTAAAAACATGAGGCGCAGCTCTCGCAGCCATCAAACCTGCAAAAGATAATGGAAATAATATTGGAAATGCCATCACACTCTCCTACAAAACTATTCTTTAATTATTCTACAGAGCTCACTTTTGATTCATGTAATCTAAAAACAACTTGGATGCTCCTCCTGCCAACGCTGCTCCCATTGGACCACCTGCCATGTAACCAAAAGCCATCGGTGCTGCTTGAAGTGCTAAAGAACCTATAGCCCCTACATTTTTCCACGGATTATTGCCCTCTATCTTAGAGATTGTATGATTATTCGTCGTCGTGCCGTAATTCCTTGCAAAGCCATGACCGGCATTCATAAGCATATTCAACCTATTCCAGCTGCTATTGTCTTGTTCCAGCCAACGTTCACGATTGGCATCAACAACTCTCTGATTGTAATTATCAAGCACACCTCCCCCCTGTATGGCATTGGAATAGGCATTGCCATAACCCTGCAAGAAGTTATTTGATGCTCCCAACTGATTTTGATTGGCTTGGTCTATCATGGCATTGGCTTGCATCATGCGATCCGCATCACGATTAAATTGCTCTAACATAGCACGAGCGTATATAGAATCTCTTCCTTTCCGCACTTCCTCTCTGTGATCAGGAGTTGCATAACGACCAATCCCTGAGAAATATCTGTTAATTTGAGTGTCTGAGTCATCTAACGCTTCTTGAAGTGCTCGTTTGAAATACGAATTTTCTCCCATCATACCACCAGAAGCCATATGTCTAAGATTCATGGCTGCCGACGTTGGATTATAGATTGTATTCATCAAAGAGCGATTTTGATAATGATGAGGGACACTCCCAAGACCACCTATGGCTTGGGTGGTTTGAGCACTTAACGGCGCAACACGAGGTCCTCCATACACATTACCCCCAATCCCTGTGTCATACATGTTATACGCATCTGCACCCCCACGCTTAAAGACATTCTGCATCCAAGCAGGAGGGGCGCTTGTCTGCACCTGCTTCTGTTCTGTCGTTGCTGGTCTACTGCTCCCCATGTCACAATTCCTTCCTATAATAAAGCATACCTATGCTATAGCCTTGCTTGGTTAGTGCACGCTTCCAACCTAAACGACCCAAGATCTCCATTTCAGAAGCACCATTCTCACGCGCCCAATCCTCTACAAATTTCAAATTATCAACTTGATCAAGAACGCCCTTCCCACTACATTCACAAATCAGTGCGCGCTTCTTTCCTAAAACTGTCTGCTGTATCTGGGTCGTGAATGCCGCTAAAAAGCGCTCGTCGTCATCCAAAACAAGCCATAACTGTTTCTTGCCACTGCAAATCGCTTCAATCAGTTCCTGCAACGTGATTTCATGTTTGAAACGCTCTACATACTCTCTAAAAGATGCAATGATTTCTTCAAGATAAGGGGCTATACGCTCCATATCCCAAGACGTGGTCAAAAAAACTTTTGCCATTATCCTCTGCCTAAAGGACGTAAATCCACATTAAACCCTGTGATATGGTTCCAATGAACGCCTTCAGGAATACGCAATTTAAAGCGGTGATAACGATTGCGCGAACGACCATGATAAGCACCTGTAAGATAAGAACACACCCTCTCCTTGTGCCATGTGATCGGCGTCTGATCATTACGAAGCCGACGTTCCCCTATGCTTAAAAGTCCTTGCGTCGTATCCACCTCTGCAAACATTTTCGTGATAAAGTTAAAACTTCCATCTGGTGCCCCCATTTCTTGCGAAACAACCGTTGCCTCCATCGGTGCTCCCGTAAACATAACAAGCCGATTGTTATCATCAAAAGCACCAAGCATTGGCGCGCCACTTTGCCAACGAGGGCTGTCTAAAGAAGCCGGCAATTCCTCAAGATTGATTGAAATCTCATCTAACTGTTCTAAAGTATAACCTGTCGTAAACACTGGAAACAATGTGAAAGGCTTCCCTTGTAGCGTCGACCATTTCTGCAATCCCCAATCATAGACAAAGGTCGTTTGCTCGTTATTGCCTCTCTTTATGGACCAGTAAATCCGGTTATCAATGGGATCTATAACCCCTTGCATCTCATCAAGAGCAAACTTATCAAAGGTTTTAAAAACCGTTCTATCAACCTTCTCAAAGCCTATCGGCAAAAGTTGACCATCAGCACTGATCTGATAAAAGCCACCATCACTCGCAAAAAAAGCATCACTCCCTCGACACGCTATAGAGGCTGCACTGCGCGCTCCACGCTTGTCTTGGATCTTTTGAAAAGCAAACGGGCTCTTGGAACCTAACGTCAAAGAACCAGCATAAATAGCAGAACGAAGAAAAATAAGGGGATTGGTTGTTTCTGTTGCCCCCTGAACGTATTCTCCATCTTGGAAATCCATATAACCACTAACATTATATTGAGTCTCCCATAGAGTTTCATCGCCTTCTCCAGACCAATGAATGCGATTGGGATTATCTGTCAATTGCATCAAACAAACAAAAGGTCCCCAAATTTTGACCAATCCCGCTTTCGGTGGATTTCCTTCTAAATCTTCAAACCGTTCAGAACTAAGGACCTTGAAAACTTGCGGTTTATCATTTTTATTCACCGCAATAACCATGTTTTTAAAAAGAGCAAACGACCATTTATTCTCTTCATTTGCTTGATAAGTCACACCACTTTGACTTATGTCCTTCCAACCCTTCGTTTGACTATCATAACTGTAAAGCTTTTGCTTGCCTCCTACGATTATCTTAACACCATTACCGCTTCTAAAGGCGATTGAACCCAAGGGCTTTTCTTCCAAAGGATTAGAAACAACCATTGCACTAGGCATGGGTATGTAACCGCCATCTGCTGGT
>NZ_JBHILT010000063.1:0-3296 GCF_042193405.1 Bartonella sp. TT110JLCBS | reverse complement strand
ATGTAGGTTTTTTTGATATTGCGGTCGACAGCCCATAGATGTCCGCGCAAAATGGCATCATTGATCATATCTGCGGTTCTCACCACCGATAAGAAAGCAAATTTTGTATCGCTTGAGAGGGTGCGATTACCCCAAAGACGATAACCGTTTTCGCGGATAATTGTTGTGATGTTTTGTTCGTTAAGAAGGTTGGCGCGGCTTGATCGATCACCAATGGAAAAATCAATGGGGCGTGCAATACCAACAATGCCATTGATCACTTTGTTTGAAGGGGAATGCCAAAAACCATGGGTAAAATCAGTTTTGGCAATGACACCTGCAACCGCTGCACTTGCTGGCTGTTCTATGATTTTGCCATTACGATTCACTTTTACAAATGGATCAATAAGAATGGCGCGCTTTGAATCAAAATCCTTTGCTGTGCTAAGAGCGGCTTCATCTGTTGTGTTGGGTGCATCAAGCACCACAATGGCGCGCAAACGTTCTGCAATGCCAATCAGTTCTGCTGCGACGGGGTTGGCAGTTGCACCAGTTCCATTCTCTTCAATATTCACACTGGAAGGGCGTTGATGTGTAAAGCCTGGAGCGATGAGAATGCGTGGTGTTTGTCCTACAATGGATTGTGCTCCAATGAAAGCATGAACACCTTCATAAGCGCCATTTGCGTTTACACCACCCAGAATATTGGTGAGTGTTGCATTTTCGTTGTCACCCTCGTTCACGCGTACGACAACGACAATTGCTCCTACTTGTTTAAAAATAAGATCAAGGGCATTGGGTAAAGTGCCGCGTCGTTTGCCTGTTCTATCGAGTTTTGCAGCTTGTGAAAGAGAGCCTGCTACCAAAACCGGTGTGTTGAGAGGGAATGCTTGTTCATCGGCATCGGGTGCTGTGCCAACAATCCCGATAACGGCAGACTGAACCGCGCGAAGGGGGCGGGTGCCGTCGTCAACTTCAACGACTTCAACACCGTGTAGAAAACCTGTTGCCATACTTTATGCTCCTTTAAATGAGGGGTGAATTAAAATGAATGGGAAAAATGAGGGTTGGATTTGAAATCGCACCCTTTAAAACAGCAAATCATAAGGATTTTGGTTCACTCGCATTTCAAATGCGAGTGAATAGTAAAGGGTAGCATTTCAAATGCGATCCTTTGAAAACAACAATATATGAAATAATTTTTTAAAAGCATATTGACACTAATAAACCCTCATGTTAGTCGAATCACAAGTGCTAGAAACACTAAACCATTAGCGGATAGGTCACGTAAGATCTCTCCCATGCATTTAAAATACTGATTGTCTTTTATGCTATTATTGGCATATAACGATTTTGTCGGGTGTAGCTATGCTATACAATACCTTCTCACGAGGGGAAGACATAGCGACGGACTAATGGCCGTGTTTCTAACGCCCGGCACCCTTAGGGGTGTCAATAGAGACATTAAAACCATTAGGAGTTCATCATGAACAATTTAGTGACAATCAACAATGCTGGTATTGCTGTTACAACTTCTTTAAAAATTGCAGAGGGTGTGGGTAATACGCATAAAACAGTTATACAGTTAGTACGCAATAATCGTAAGGATTTTGAAGAGTTTGGTTCACTTGGATTTGAAATCCAAGTGAGTAAAAGAGACGGTAAAGGTGGTCAAAAGAGAGAAGTTGCTATTCTCAACGAACCACAAGCCACTCTACTCATGACCTATATGCGTAACAATGATACGGTGCGTGCATTCAAAAAAGCCCTCGTTAAAGCTTTCTATGATTTAAAAAACCAATTAATTGATAATGACCGTGATACACGCTTTGATTTTCCAAGCAACTGGGATGAAATGGGACCTACTGAAAAAGCTGTTTATATTTATGGACCGCTTCACATGCATCTTGTTAAAGCTTTTACATTAGCAGAAGAGAGCAAACATTATAAAACGCTTGTTGAAGAAGCCAAGCGAGTTTTAGTAAGCCCTGTTGTAAAAGTAGCTTAAGTTAAAAACATGATTTTATCTCCTCGTCTTTGAGGCGGGGAGACAGTTAATGGCTCTGTTCCATTTGTATATCCACTTTATTAGCTGTTAATGTTGGAATAGAAGAGACATCAATGTCCCTCAAGGCATGCCATGTATCATAATTGGCTTGAAGCTGTAGCCAAAGGGCTGGTCCATTTCCTAACAATTTACCAATGCGAGCTGCTGTTACGGCTGTGACTGGACGTTCTCCTTTAAGGATACCGTGCAAGTGCTGGCGTGATATTTGAAGAATCCTAGCAATTTCGGTTTTGCTTGCATTTAAATGTTCTAAGGATTCAGCTAAAATTTCTCCTGGATGAGAAGGACAACGATTAGGATTACGTGTGGTCATGGATAGTTTCCTTTACAAATCTTAAAACCTTCAGTGGTATTGCTCTAGATCAACATGGTAAACGTGTCTGTCTTTAAATTCAAAAGTGATACACCAAGGACCATTGATATGAATTGTGTAGCGAGTTGGAGTAAAGCCTTTAAGCATATGAAAATTATAACCTGGTACATTGATATCACTAACTTGAGAAGCAGCGTCAAGGGCATCAAGACGGCGAATAATACGCTGTTGAAGCCTGCTATCAATCTTACTTTTTCCTGTTTCCCAGAGAGATTGGAGGTCTTTATTTTTAAATGTTTTGATCATAGCAAACTCAACAACTTTATTTTAAGTAAGATGTAATGTATTAAGTGACAATTGTCAACAAAAATGTTACAATTTAATATGATTGATGCCAACACTGTGGAACTACAAGAATTTAAGAAATGAATATCAAACCAATTCGTGCTGAGAGGGAGTACCAAGAAGCTTTAGAAATTGTGTCTGCAATGTTTGATAAGCAGCCAGAAGTTAATACTCCAGAATTTGATAGAATGAAAACTCTTGTTTTGTTAATTGAAGCTTATGAAACAGAACACTATCCTGTTTCTCCACCTCATGCGTAAAGAGAAGAATAGGTGCATGGAGGGGATAAATTTGCACGTTAACATCAAGGATTTTACAAACATACCAACGGCTGTCTGATCAAATATTGCTAAAAACTTAGATCCCTTGCCATTCTTAATAAAGTGAATACGAAGTTTAAATTCTATTGTCATTTTGCTCTCCAAATTAATGAAGAGACCATAACAATTATCTACACTCTCTCATAAGCCTGACACTGTCAGTCAAAAAGGACTTTAAAGAAAGAAAATCATACAAGCCTTATCGCCTAGATTTGATTATCTTTCTCTTGTGGTTCTTTTATGAGCTCTACGGGTGCGTCTATTTCTGTCA
>NZ_JBHILT010000062.1:0-3328 GCF_042193405.1 Bartonella sp. TT110JLCBS | reverse complement strand
AAAGGTACTTCCCAGCGGGTTGGCTTCGTTGCGGGGCAGGCTAGCGCGAACTATCGCTAGCGACAGAATTTTCAAATTGACTATACATTGTACATTTAACTCATTGATAAATAATGATTTCAATATGTACACTGTACAGTATGCGATTATTTTTAGATAAAAATTATGTTTATTCTTGACATTGTTGCGTCAATGTCTATTTTCGAATCAGGTGCCTAGAAAACACCTTAAAACAACAAGCGGATTGGTTGCCGAAATAATCAGTCTTCCGCACATTAAAGACTTTGACTCATTATATGCTACATGCGTATAATAATATTGTCGGGTGTGGTTACGCTATACAATACTCTCACGAGGAAAGCGTAACGACGGGCTTGTTGCCGTGTTTTCTAGCACCCGGCATCCTCTTAGGATGTCAATAGAAAGCCTAATCAACAAGGAGTTCATTATGAACACTCTTATTAAAATTACAGAACAAACAATTGATCAAGAAACTGTTCAAGCAGTAAATGCACGTGAGTTGCATACGTTTTTGAAGGTAACATCTCGTTTTAACGATTGGATTATTAATCGTATTAAAGAATATGGTTTCCTAGAAAATAAAGACTTTGTGAGTTTTACTAAAAATTTAGTAAAACCTAAAAGCGGTCGTCCAAGTACAGAATATCACATCACTTTAGACATGGCGAAAGAGCTCTCTATGGTTGAACGCAATGAGAAAGGTAGACAGGCTCGACGCTACTTTATTGAATGTGAAAAGAAACTAAAAAGCCAATCTGTTGATTATTGTGATGATATACGTTTTGCTTTCCCAAAAGATTGGGATCAAATGTCTCCAACTAAAAAGGCTGTTTACATTTATGGTCCACTCCATATGCATCTTGTCAAAGCCTTTACGTTGGTAGAAGAAAGCAAACATTATAAAGCTTTAATCAAAGAAGCAAAACAAGTCTTAGAAAGATCTGTCGTAAAAGCTGCTTAGCTTAAGACACATCTCTCCTCCCCGTTATCAACAATGGGGAGGTGGTTGGTTTAGCTGCCACTTGCTTTTTTTAAGACTTCACCCATACGTGTTCGCCAGTCTTTTCCTTGTTTTTTAAAAGAGGCAATAACATTTGGGTCGAGACGGAGAGTAACCGCTTGTTTAGGAGATTCAACGGGTGGACGCCCACGTTTACGGCGTTCTTCTGTTACATACTTAAAAAAGGAAGGTGGTAAAACGTCTTTAGCTGGCTTTAAGCGTGCAAGTTCTTCATCTGTTAGTGGTGGGGAATCCACAGCGTCCCAATCTTCTTTTGTGTAGCCACATTCTGTTTCAAAGGTTTTTTTGATAGTCATTGAAAACCTCTCTTTCTTTTTTATTCGCTTGACGAAAACTGATAATGGATATCGCTTCATTGCCAAGCTTTGCAAAAACAATAACTGTTGTGCCATCAGCAAAATGTCCAATAGCCTTCATGCGGTTTGAATGTGTTGCATCAATAAGAGCATGTTCCCAGTCAAAGTAAATAACATCAGCAAAATCAAGCTTATGTTTATCAATGTTTAAAGCTCTTTTTGGTTCATCCCACACTATCTTCATATATTTTATGTACACGAAAAATAAAACCTTGTCAATAATTAAAGTGTACAATAATTCGTATATACCATTCAAAATGGAGCAACTATGAATAAGAAAACGCGTAAGGGTCTATCGGTTCGTGCGTTTGCGAAGAAGATGGGTGTTTCACATAATGCGGTGGTTTCTCGGATAAAGACAGGTAAATTTGATGCGGCTCTTTTTGAAGATGGTTCTGTCAATGAAGCCCTTGCAACAGCCATCTGGAATGAGAATCCAACAAAACGCCCTGCTCCATTTTTAGCACCGGATGGCCAACCGCGAACAAAGATCAAACAAGCCTCTACAGAGGGCGCTAATGAATACAAGATAAAACTGGAGCGAATGCAAGTTGCGCTAGCAAAAGAAAAGATTGCACTTGAACGATTGCGTGAAACAACTGTTGATCGTGAAGAAGTGAGAAAAGAAGCATGGAACTTTGGAAGAGCGCATCGAGATACAATGCTCAATTTTGCCTATCGCTTTGGTACTGAAATTGCGGCGCAAGTGGGATGTGATGCTGCGAGCCTTATTGGAGCTATCGATCATCATATGCGCAAAGCTTTAGTAGAAAATGTCGTCCCTGTTTCTTTTCACGATCCCAACATTTTAGAAGAGAATCCAGAACATGATAAGTAATGCTTCGCCCTCGTCCTCTGATGCTGGGCTCTTTTTTTGCTATGCGAATGAAGGACGCCGTCCTGACCCGCCTTATACTGTTTCCCAGTGGGCTGATAAAAATCGTTATTTGAGCACAGTTACGAGTGCTGAGCCTGGATTATGGAGGACTATACGTACCCCCTATTTACGAGAGATCATGGATAATCTTTCTGTTTATGATCCGACTGAAACAACGGTTGTGATGAAGGGGGCTCAGATTGGAATGTCGGAAGCAGCGTTGAACTTTTGTGGTTATGCCATTCATCATAGTCCAGGACCTGCCCTTTATGTGATGCCGACAGTGGAGACCGCTAAGAAACTGTCAAAGTCTCGTCTTGATCCGATGATTTCAGCTAGCCCTGCTTTAAGTGAACGCATTGCTCCTGCTCGTGCAAGAGACAGTGGAAATACAATGTTTTCAAAGGAATTTTATGGGGGGACATTGATGATTACAGGAGCAAATAGTGCTGCTGGATTGCGTTCTTCTCCTATTCGCTATTTGGTTTTGGATGAAGTCGATGCTTACCCATTGAATGTCGATAATGAAGGCGATCCTGTAACAATTGCGGAAAAACGAACCTCTGCTTTTATTCAACGTAAAATTTTTAAATTGTCCACGCCGACACACCGTGACACAAGCCGTATCGCCAAGGATTTTGTGCTAGGTGATCAAAGATATTACAATGTCCCTTGTGATGCATGTGGTGTTCTACAACCCATTGTTTGGTCACAAATTAAGTGGCCAAAAGGCGCCCCCGAAAAAGCTGTTTTTGTTTGTGCGCATTGTGGTCATGAACATGCCGAACATCGTAAGTCCACCTTAATGGCAGAAGAAAACGGTGCTTGTTGGATCGCAACACAGGAGTCAAGTAAGCCTCGTCTGCGTTCTTACCATATTTCAGCGCTTTATTCGCCATGGCTGACTTGGGGCGATTGTGCGCGCGAATTTTTAAGAGCCAAAGAAGACCCTGCTCTTTTGCAAGTTTTTATTAATACAGTGCTTGGAGAGCCATGGGAGGACAGAACAGGCGAAGTTGTTGACCCAGATAGTCTCTATGCAAAACGCGAAGA
>NZ_JBHILT010000061.1:0-3528 GCF_042193405.1 Bartonella sp. TT110JLCBS | reverse complement strand
GATGGTAAGATAACAGCCAAACCTTTTACCAATGTTGGTTCAGCATTTGAAGGACTTGATGATAATATCAAGAATGTGAATCAGAGGATTAAGGAAGTTTCTGAAGGAGTCGCACAGGATTCTTTGAATTGGAGTAATGAAGCTCAGGCGTTTGTAGCGCGTCATATAAAAACAGAAACACAAGATGGCAAAGTTATAACGAAACAAGAAAATAGCAAATTGAAGTTTTTATTGGATGGAGAAATTTCTAAAGGTTCGACAGAAGCGATTACCGGTAACCAGCTTTATTCAATGAATGAGGCAGTTGCTAGCTATTTTGGTGGAGGAGCTGGCTATAACGAAAAAGGAGAATGGGTTGCACCTACCTTCAAGCTTAAAACTGTCAATGATGATGGTAGTGCTGGTGAAGAAAAGATTTATAAGAGTGTATCGGAAGCACTCTCTGATATTAGTACTTCTGTCACGAATGTTCATAATGATGTAACTAATGTTGTCAGTGATAGCCTTGTCAAGCAGGATGATGATACGAAGGTTATTACTATTGGCAAAGAAGTAGAAGGTACAGAACTCAATATTGCCAACAGTAAGAAAGAAGACCGGACACTTTCAGGTGTTAAGGCAGGAGTGCTTTCAGCAGAATCGACAGAAGTTGTAAATGGCTCTCAGTTATTTGCGACTAATAAAAATGTTACGACAGTGACTACTAATCTAGACAGTGTTTCTAAAAATACATCGAGCTATTTTGGTGGTGGTGCTGATGTGCTCGTAGGTAATCTTCCGACGTATGTTGTTGGTGGTCAGTCATATCATGATGTTGGTTCAGCCTTTAGCGGTGTTGATACATCGCTGACAGATCTTCATAATGAGCTTTCTAAGAACAGCAATGAACTTACACAGACCATTGAGCAGAATGCTTTGTTGTGGAATGATGAAGCCAATGCCTTTGTAGCACGTCATGTAAAGAACAAAGAGAAAGATGGTCAAGTTATAGCGGAACAAGAAAACAGCAAATTAAAGTTTCTATTAGATGGAGAAATTTCTAAAGGTTCGACAGAAGCGATCACGGGTAATCAGCTTTATTCAATGAATCAGACGTTTGCGACCTATTTTGGTGGAGGCGCTGGCTATGAAAATGGAAAATGGGTTGCTCCCACATTCAAACTTAAAACTATCAATGAAGATGGTAGCACTGGTGAGGAAAAGGTTTACAATAGTGTAGCGGAAGCCTTTGCTGGAGTTGCGAGTTCTATCACGAATGTTCATAATGATGTGACCAATGTTGTTAGTGAAAGTCTTGCCAAGCAGGATGATGATACGAAGGTTATCACTATTGGTAAGGAAGTAGAAGGTACAGAACTCAATATTGCCAACAGTAAAGAAGAGGATAGAACCCTTTCTGGCATCAAGGCAGCAGAGAAGAATAATGAAGCAGTCAATAAAGCGCAGCTTGATGCAAGTCTGAAGGATCTTTCTAACAATCTTCAGTCAGAAGATTCAGCGGTTGTTCTCTACGATAAAAAAGAAGATGGAATAGTTGATTATAAGAGCGTAACTTTAGGTAAAGGTAAGGATGCAGGAGCAGTTGCACTGCATAATGTAAAAGATGGTGCCATTGGTGAGAGTTCACATGATGCAATTACGGGTAGCCAGATCAACACGATTTCTCAAGATGTTGCCAAGTTTCTTGGCGGTGATGCGGCGTTTAAAGATGGTAGCTTTACCAACCCTACTTATAAATTATCGTATGTTTCTGAGGAAGGAAAAGTAACAGACAGTTCTTTTGATAATGTTGGTAGTGCATTTATTGGTCTTGATGAGAATATTCAGAATGTTAATGCACGGATTAAAGAAGTTTCAGAAGGGGTAGCACAGGATTCTTTGTTATGGAATGATGAAGCCAATGCCTTTGTAGCGCGTCATGAGAAGAAGCAAGAAGAAAAAGGCAGAGCTGTAAGGACACAAGAAAACAGTAGAATTACGTTTCTAGCAAATGGTGAGATTAGCGCTAAATCAACAGATGCTGTTACGGGCAATCAGCTTTATTCAATGAATCAGACATTTGCGACCTATTTTGGTGGAGGAGCAGGTTATGATAAAGATGGGCAATGGAAAGCACCAAGTTTTGTGATCAAGAAAGTTGATGCGGAAGGTAAAGAAAGTGAGGAAAGCTACAATAGTGTAGCGGAAGCCTTTGCTGGTGTTGCGAGTTCTATTATGAATGTTCATAATGATGTAACTAATGTTGTTAGTGATAGTCTTGCCAAGCAGGATGATGATACGAAGGTTATCACTATTGGTAAGGAAGTAGAAGGTACAGAACTCAATATTGCCAACAGTAAAGAAGAGGATAGAACCCTTTCTGGCATCAAGGCAGCAACGAAGAATAATGAAGCAGTTAACAAAGAGCAACTTGATAAAAGTTTAGAAAAACTTTCTAACAGTCTTCAGTCAGAAGATTCAGCAGTGGTCCACTACGATAAGAAAGAAGATGAAACAATTGACTATGGCAGTGTGACTTTAGGTAAAGGTCAAAATTCTGCACCTGTTGCACTTCATAATGTTAAAGATGGTGTAATTTCTGAAAAGTCGCATGATGTTATCAATGGTGGTCAGCTTAATAAGATCTCACAAGATGTTGCCAAGTTTCTTGGCGGTGATGCAGCGTTTAATAATGGCGCGTTTACAGGACCGACTTATAAATTATCCAAAGTTTCTACAGAAGGTGAGGTAACAGAAGCTTCCTTTACTGGTGTAGATACAGCGTTTACAGGGCTTGATGAGAATATTCAGAATGTTAATGCACGGATTAAAGAAGTTTCTGAAGGAGTAGCGCAGGATTCTTTATCTTGGAGTGATAAGGAAAAAGCCTTTGTAGCAAAGCATGGAGATGGATTGGAAAGAAAAAATAGCAAAATTAAGTTTCTTGAAGACGGTACAATCTCTGCGGATTCAAGCGATGCAGTGAATGGTTCACAGCTTTACACAATGAATAATACGCTTGCGACCTATTTTGGTGGAGGTGCTGGTTATAATGAAAAAGGAGAATGGATTGCCCCTACCTTCAAGCTTAAAACTATCAAGGATGATGGCAGCACTGGTGAGGAAAGTTATAAAAGTGTAGCAGAAGCACTTTCTGATATTAGTACTTCTGTTACGAATGTTCATAATGATGTAACCAATGTTGTCAGTGAAAGCCTTGTCAAGCAGGATAAAGATGAGATGAAGGTTATTAAGATTGGTGCAGAGAAAGAAGGCACTGAAATCGATATTGCTAACAGTAAAGGTGATGCTCGCACAATTTCTGGTGTTAAGTCTGGATTACTTACAGCAGAATCGATGGAGGCGGTGAATGGCTCACAACTCTATTTGATGAGTAACGCATTGGCTGCGTATTTAGGAGGAGGAGCTAGCTATGAAGGTGGCGAATGGAGGGCTCCAGAATTCAAGGTTGCACAATTCAATTCTGATGGTAGTTCGTCAGAAAAGAAGATCTATCATGATGTAGCAGGAGCTTTTGATGGTGTCAGT
>NZ_JBHILT010000060.1:0-3539 GCF_042193405.1 Bartonella sp. TT110JLCBS | reverse complement strand
GTCGTAGATGCTCTGGTTTTAAAGCTTCAAGATGACGTACCCAATATTACAAAAATCTTGGCAATTTTGACAGATTTCGGAGCTTCAGAACTTCCACATCGTATGGATTCTTTGTTGCGAACTTATGAACCAAATTTGGAGCCTCCCATTAAAAAGGTTGCTTAAGTAAAAAACATCCCCCTTCCCCATCTTTACAAGGTGGGGAAGACGTTTCAAGCCGCGTTTTTGATTGTAATAATGACTTGCTTGCCAAGAACGCTCAGTGCTTGCTCTAGTGTTTGAAGCTTAGTTGGATAATTTGGATCAAGAATGCGTCTTGCTTCTGTTTCTTTTTTACCCAAACGATGTGCCAATTCTGTTTTTGTGATATTCGCTTCATTAAAGGCTTCTACCACTGCAAGTTTAAGAGCATTCCAAGCATCTACCGTGACCTCTACAAGGTCTTTATATTGCTGTGGTACTGGTAAAGGTAAACCGCGCATAGGATAGCTCCGTAATGCTAACCCTAAAGCTTCAACAGCATTCTCTAATGCCTCAGTTCTATTTTCTCCAGCTGTTATTGCTTCTGGTACATCTGGAAAGGTTACAATAAAACCACCATCTGGATCAGATTCCAGTTTTGCTTGATACGTGTACTCCATGTTTAGATCTCCTCGCCATAATCGAAATGCTTTTGAAACGAAAAATTTAAGCCATTGAGAGAGTAACTCATACCCCCAACTGCTTTTTTATTATTTTCACGTAAAGTGGGGTCAATTCACCAGATTTTATAACGGTTGTCTTGTCTCCAAAAGTTACCAAATAATGTGACCCTTTACCTGCATCAGGAGCTTCACTATAATGAATGCCTCTTTTTCTGGCTTCTTTACGTAATTCCCTAAGCAGCGCTTCTCGTTTCATTTAGCCTCCCCTTTCTGCATAAAATGAATATCGCACAAAAAGGTTCGATAGTCAACAATAAATCGAACAAAAAAGTTTGATACAGACTCTTAATAAATACAGACTCTTAATAAAAGGATATTTATTGGAAAGTTAAAAGCAGAAATAAGAAAGCTGTGCCATTTGTGTGACATGGTTTTTTGATGAATAATTTGTCAAATTAATATTATAATGTAATACTTAAAAAAACTGTTATTAACAAACTGAAATAATTGAATAAATAAGAAAATTATGCTAGGATTTTTCATGTATAAATTGCTAATCTAATGGGGCTACAAATATGCTAAATAAAGTGACGTTAATCGGGCGCCTTGGTGCTAATCCCGAAAGCAAAACAATGAATTCTGGAGCAGAAATAGTCAATTTTAGTATAGCGACTTCTGAGAGCTATACAGATAAAAAAACCAATCAAAAAGTAGAGAAAACAGAATGGCATTCAGTTGTGATTTTTAATCCACATTTGGCAAAAATTGCACTTCAATATCTCAACAAAGGTTCAAAGGTTTACATAGAAGGAAAATTACAGACACGCAAATGGCAAGATAAAAATGGGCATGACCGTTATACAACAGAGATTGTCTTACCACAATTCAAAGGCGAGTTGTATTTGCTTGATGCCAAAAAAGATCAATCGGCATCCCCTACCCCTTCACCTATTACTTCTCAAAATTATGCTATCGCTTCAGGGGCTGCTGATCATAGTGCACTCATTAATAATGATAGCATACCATTCTGATTGAAAAAAATATGACAAAAAGAAAAAAACGTGCAAAACGCGGTCGTCCACGGATTAAAGGATGTATCAGAGAACCAAATGGACGTATCTCACGAGCAAAAACACCGCATGAACCCATGGATAAATTGGCAATTGAAATGCGTGCTAAGCGCTTTGGCTTGACCATAGAAGAGGCTAAAAATCCGCTTTCCGGCACCTATATCGGGCGGCTTTATTTGCAAGGCAAAATAAATCAAGACCAATATGATGCTGCGCAAAAATATCTTGAAGTGAAAAACAATTACCTATGTGCAAAAGCATTGCCTAATGCAATTTATGATGAAATGCCTACAACTTCTGATAACGGAGCAAGAGAGAAATGGGTACAGAAGGCAACACAACGTCTTTTAGCTGTAAAAGATGTTGTTCAAGAAGCTCAATGTTTACACCGTCAATATAACCTTCATGCCGCATTACAGTATCTTGTCATAGAAGATCAATCACTACCACACCTTGTGCTTTCATTGCGCATTGCTCTTAATGCGCTTTATAAACATTTTACGCAAAACCGGTAATTTTCAAGCGGCGTCTTGGATATTAATGGCAACCTCTTTTCCAAGAGCAATGAGAGTAGATTCTAAGGCATCTAATTTGGTTGCGTGGTTTAAATCCAACAATCGGTCAATTTGTACTGGATGAAGTTTTAAAAGACGTACGAGATCAGCTTTGCGTAAGTTTTTTTCAATCATAGCGTTATGTATTGCAATTTTTAAAGTCACCAATGAAGATACTTCAACAAAAGGATAGGCAATATCACGATGTCCAAAGGGAATAGGTTCACGATCTTGAAAACGCCCCATAATGACTGTTAAAAGTGCATTTTTAGCCTGTTCCAAAGCCTCTTTTTCATCGTTACCATAGGTAATAAATTCCTGAAAGTCTTTAGAGACGACTAGAAGAGTATCATTGTCATCTTTGATAAATTTGATTGCATATTTCATTTACACCTCCATATTCAGGCTTATTTTAGGTCAAGATCTTTAAGAATCTTCTGGACTAATCCTGTTCCTAATTCTTTTCGCGTACCATGCATAGGTAAAACGGACTTTTTAGAACCGCGCTTTACAAGCAAATGTCCACCTTTCCCTGAAGTAAAACTGCAACCATGCTTTATAAGATATCTTTTCAATTCTTGACTATTCATTATAATAATATAACATCTAAAATGTTTCAATACAACATAAATGTTTCGTTAAAGGAAAATAAAGAATATCTTTTAAAACACCATATTTAGGTAAAAAAATAAAAAAAATACAAGATCATGATTTTTTTTGTTGACATAGTATAAAAAATCGTATTTAATGACGGTACTGCACTAGTCGTATTGTGTTTAAAATTCAAAAATATCCCCAAAAATTCAGTAAAATATGAACTTGAAACGTAGCTAGAAAGCCCTGTTTTCTCGGTAATTCTGACTAATCTATTTTTCAAATAACAAAAATCAATATTTGACTAACGATGTCATTAATTATGACTCAAAAGGAGCAATGATGAAAGCTGTCATCACTAAGCCAATGTGTGTTGTTGGAGACAATAAAAGCACTGTTCGATTTGAACCATCAACACCCAATAATCCATTTGTTGAAGTTTCTAATCAAGTCTACGCACGTCTCAAGCGCGCTAATGCTGTAAAACCTTTTATTGGAGTCAAGACAACAGCAAAAACAGACAAGGCAGTTGAACAAATTAAGCAGATAAAACAAGAAGCCGTACAAACATCGTCTGAACCAGTGACAGAGGAAATTCCACTCGAAAAGCCTAAAGCATCTAAAGTTTCCAAGCCATCAACACCTACCCCAAAAAAGGCTTAGAAGTTGAAATTAAT
>NZ_JBHILT010000059.1:0-3628 GCF_042193405.1 Bartonella sp. TT110JLCBS | reverse complement strand
CCGTATCAAGACAAAATCCAAAAGAAACTTATGGATTGTCCAACTATCACACTTCAAACCGCAAGTGGAATAGAAAAAGTCATTCCTTGCGCAAAAATCACAGCAAAAGGAATTGGTGTGCTGTCTCAAGAGCTTAAAAGACAAAGCATGCATTAAGAGGAGGTTATCATGATAAAAAAGAAATATAAACTCACTGATGAAACAATCAAAATTGATGGAATAACGCTTTATCGCATACGCGCCTTAAAAGATTTTGATGATGTCAAAGAAGGCGACCTTGGAGGCTTTGTCGAGAGTGAATGGAATCTTAGCCATGATGATAATTGCTGGGTTGGAGGCAATGCTTGTATTTATCAAAATGCATATATCTCTGAAAATGCGAAGGTTTATGATGATGCCGAAGTTTATAATAACGCAAAAGTTCGTGGTAATGCCATAGTAGCCGGCGATACAGCATTTTATGGAAGTGACGCTATTTTAAGGTAGGGGGGATAAATCATGGAAAAAAAATACGAATTGACTGATGAAATGGATGAAGTTGGCGGACGCACGCTTTACCGCATACGTGCATTAAAAGATTTTGGAAATGTCAAAAAAGGTGACCTTGGCGGTTTTATTGAAAAGGAAGGCAATCTTAGTCATGGGGGCGATTGTTGGGTTGGAGATTATGCTAGGGTTTATGATAATGCTCGTGTTTATCAAAATGCACATATTTCCGGTTATGCCTATGTTTATGGTGATGCGCGGGTTTATGGAGATGCACTCGTTTCTGATGAAGCAAAAGTTTACAATTATGCAGAAATTTACGGTGATGCATACGTTTACGGTGACGCTAAAGTTTTTGATCATGCACATGTTTATGGCAATTCTCATGTTTATTATGAAGCATATGTTTACGATAAGGCAAGCGTTTATGGAAATGCAAAAGTTGGCGGTAATACACACATTTACGGAAATGTAAAAATTTACGGTGATGCGGATTTACGTTGTGAAGATTGGATTGGCAGCAATAGCAGAATATCCACTGGAGCAAACTAATGGAAAAGAAGTACGAACTTACTGATGAGAAAGCTGAGTTTAAAGGGGTAACTCTTCACCGTATCCGCGCTTTAAGAGACTTTGGAGTTATTAAAAAAGGTAATTTAGGCGGCTTTATAGAACATGAAAACAACCTATCGCATCATGGTAATTGCTGGGTAGGTGGTAATGCATTCGTCTTATCTTGTGCTTGCGTTTACGATAATGCTCAAGTTTATGATGATGCTGAAGTTTATGGTAGTGCACGAATTAAACATAATGCACATGTTTACGGTTTTGCCGAAGTTTATGGAATGGCAACAGTTTCCGGTAATGCACGTATTTATGGCGACGCAAAAATTTATCGTGATGCGGATATTGATGGCGATAACGTCATGTCCACTGGAGAAAAAGCATGGTGAAAAAATACGAATTGACTAATGAAACCACCGATATTGTAAGTTGCCATACATTGTACCGCATTCGTGCTTTAAGAGATTTTGATGATGTTAAGGCTGGGGACCTTGGGGGCTTTATAGAAAATGAAAGCAATCTCTCTCATGATGGCAATTGCTGGGTCTATGATAATGCTTGTGTTACTTGGGGTTCAAAAATTTATGACAATGCAAAAATTTATAATAACGCCCGAGTATATGGTGGTGGTCGCATTTTTGAAAACGCACAGATTTACGGAAATGCAATTGTTTATCCCAATGCAAGAGTTTATGGCGACGCAAAAATTTACGGAGATTCAGAGATCTGCGGAGAAAGCCGTATCACAACAAACGAGAAAAAATAAATCATGTATAAATATGGAATTAAACCTACCTTGTGTGCACAGTTAGTTGTGAGAAATACTCACAATCTAGGTGAACTTTGTATCACTATCTCTGGGTATAAAGACGAGCCTTATGTAGATACCATAATTTCTGAAGACATAATGCAGCCTATAAAATCCAAACTCTAACAACCAAACCAACTTTTAACACATGCGTGATTCACGCCACGGGGGAATTGCGCTCAAATAGGAGGAAATCAAGATGAGTGAACTAAGTACCACACAAACGGAATTAGTGAAAACAACGAACGATTGTGAAGTCAAATCTACAGCTATGGAGCTGATTTTAGAAAGAGCTCTAAAAGATGATGTCGATATGGAACGTCTCAAGAGCCTTCTTGAATTGCGAGAAAAGGAGATAGAACGACAAGAGCGCCAAAACTTTGTCCGTGATCTTTCTGCTATGCAAATGGAATACAAAAATATCGAACAAAACGCCATTAATACACATACTAAAAGCCTCTATACAACGCTTGATAAATATATTGATGCTATTAAAGAACCCCTTGCAAAACATCACTTTGCCTTGTTCTCTCGTATCAAAGACCAGAGTTCAAATGACATAACTGTAGAAATGACTTTAAAGCATATATCGGGCAATGAAATATCAACAGAAGGAACATTTCCTTTTGACGCTACAGGGAGCAAAAATAACATACAAGCGGTTGGTTCTACTCTCACCTACGCACGGAGATATCTCTTAGGCATGCTTCTTAATGTTGCAAGAAAAGAAGACGATACAGATGGAATAACACTTCTTGCGGGTATCTCTCCTAAACAGATGAATGAAATCAAAGAATTAATTAAAAAAACACAATCTGAAGAAAGTAAGCTTATCTCTTTCGTAGGAGCAAAAAATCTAACAGATATGTCTTATAAACAAGCACAAATCGCTTTGTTTTCTTTGAAAAAAAAGCAACGAAAGCAAATGAATAAAGCACAACAAGAGCAATTAGATGCACCTATACAAGATGCCGATATAGAAACGCCATACGAACAGGGAACGGCGGTGTGAGATGGAACAAAGAACAGCAGAATGGTTTCAAGCGCGCTTGGGTAAAGTCACTGCTTCAAACGTTTACAACGTACTCAGTAAGACAGCAAAAGGTTTGCCTACAAGCAAATATGAAGACTACAAAACGAAACTCATGGCAGAACGCTTAATAGAGGAAATAAGCCAATCTTATACAACACCTGCTATGCAATGGGGCATTAAACATGAAGAAGATGCCTTAAGAGAATATGAATTCATTTATGACGCAGAAGTCACAAGATGCGGGTTTATCCCACACCCAAAAATGGAAATGGCGGGGGCTAGTCCTGATGGGTTGATTGGAGAGGACGGTTTAATCGAAGTCAAATGTCCACAATCAACCACGCATTTGCGCTTTTTTATTTATGACGAAATCAAACCAGAATATCACGCACAGATGCAATTCCAAATGGCTTGTACAGAACGCAAATGGTGTGATTTCATGAGCTATAATCCAAACTTTGTAGGCAAATCTACTGGTTTGAGAATGAAAATCAAACGCGTCAACCGCGATGAGAAACACATTGAAGAGATTAATAAAGCGGTCGAAATCTTTTTAGGGGAAATAGAACAAGAGATGCAAAAGATTTTGACAAAAGCTGCTTAAACCTATGGGGGTGCTCTCTCCTTCTCCTCTTTCCTAAGCCCCCCCACCCATTTACTAAGGAAATTAAACGTGTGTAACACCAAACATATTATCATACAGCCTGCTAAAGATGAGGAATTTTGTTTTTTTACCA
>NZ_JBHILT010000006.1:0-102865 GCF_042193405.1 Bartonella sp. TT110JLCBS | reverse complement strand
ACAGAAATCACACTCGAGGCACCAAACAAGGGAAAAGAGGCAGGAGAAAAGGAAACCTCTGAGTGACAGAAAATCAAAGGGTAATGTTTACCCTTTGATTGGTGATGAAGGGCATTTAGAGGAATAGGGACAACTTGTCCCAATTGCTAAAACGAGAAATAGGATCAAGTTGATCCAATTGCATGAGTACAGCAATAGGGTATTGTTTACCCAATTCCTCAAAGGAGCAATGGTGCAAACATTGCACAATTGCATACTGAAGAGCAATTTGGTCAAGTTGACCGAATTCCTTAAACGCTTCTCTTATTTAATAATGTCCTGAATAATGTGCTTAGGATACAGAAAAATCATCAGTCAATTTATGCTAAAAGAGGTGAACACATCTTATATACGCTGCTTCTCAAATAATACGATTCCAACTCAATGATTGATCATCTCAAATTGCGATTTTGAGCAGAAAAGAAAAAGAGGCTTTAAATGATCTTTGAAAGGTCTTTGAAGACCCTTTGAGAACCCCTTAAAAACTCTTTGAAAAAAAATAGATTGGTACAAAACCTAGTGTCAAAATATACAAAAACCGCTGGCAAGCTACACAAAACCTGCTGGCAAGCTACATACAAACAGCTACACTGGCAAGTTATATACACAACAAAAAATAATGGTAGCGGAGGAGGGATTTGAACCCCCGACACAAGGATTATGATTCCTCTGCTCTAACCTACTGAGCTACTCCGCCAAAATAAGCAATCATAATTGTCAGTAATTACATCTTTTGCGGATATAAGGGGTAGAATAGTAAGATGTCAAGCATCGTTTTTAAGCTTTTCTCTTGTCATTCTATTTTATCCTCGATATGTAAAAGTGTAATTTTCATATGATAAAGTAAGGTAAGGCATGAAAATGGTGCCACGTGTAGCGGTTTTAGGATGCGGTCATTGGGGTGAAAATCATATACGGACACTCCACTCTCTTGGGGCTTTAGCAGCAGTTTCTGATATTGATAGTGATCGTGCTGCCAGTTTTGCAACACTGTATGGTGTAGAGGTTGTTAAACCAGATGATCTTTTTACTCAGCGAGATATTGATGCACTGGTGTTAGCGCTGCCTCCACAATTTCATACGCAAAATGTGCTTCGTGCTGTTAAAAGCGGTAAAGATGTTTTGGTGGAAAAACCAATAGCTCTAAATGTTTCTGATGCTAAACGCCAAGTTCAGGAGGCTGAGGCCTATGAGCGAGTTTTTATGGTGGGCCATATTTTGCGTTTTCATCCGGCTTTTGAAAAAATGTGTGAATTGGTGAAAAATGGAGATGTGGGAGATGTGCGATATATTTATTCTCATAGATTAGGCTTTGGAAAATTTCACACACACAGTGATGCTTTATGGGATCTTGCCCCTCATGATCTTTCAATGATTTTGGCGTTGACAGGATGTGAACCTTCCGAAATTCGCGGTGAGGGGGCTGCTGTCGTTGATCAGATTTCTGATTTTTCTCATATTCATATGATTTTTCCAAATGGTGTGCGTAGTCATCTTTTTACTTCACGCTTGAGTTCTTATCGTGAGAGGCGTTTAACTGTTGTTGGAACAAAGGCTATGCTCGTTTTTGATGATATGGAACCGTGGAGTCGTAAATTGGCAATACACCATTTTGCTGTTTGGAAAGAAAATCAAGAGTGGGCTTTTAGCATGGATGAGCTGAATTACATTGATGTTTGTGAAGATTTGCCGCTTACTTGCGAATTACGGCATTTCCTTCAATGTATTGAAACGCGTCAATCACCTCGTACAAATGGTGATGATGCTATTGCGGTTTTACGGATTTTAACAGCTGCTGATGTCAATTATAATAGATAAAAGAGATAGGTAGCGCTTTTGCATTCTTGTGATGATCAATGGAGTTAATATGCAATTCATAGACCTTGGGGCGCAGCGTGCGCGTATTGAAGATAAAATTAATTCTGCAATTGCGCATGTAGTCGCTAGTGGTAAGTATATTTTGGGGCCAAAAGTAACAGAATTTGAAGACAAATTGGCAGAATATCTTGGCGTTAAACATGTGATTGCATGTGCTAATGGAACAGATGCTTTGAAGATGCCTCTTATGGCTAAAAATATTGGTCCAGGAGATGCTGTTTTTTGTCCTAGTTTTACATTTTCAGCAACGGCTGAAGTGGTTGCTTTGGTGGGGGCTGAACCTGTTTTTGTTGATGTTTTACCTGATACCTTCAATATTGATGTTGAAAAACTTTCTCACGCAATCAAAATGGTAAAAAAAGAGGGACGTTTAAAGCCAAAGGCTATTATTGCTGTTGATTTGTTTGGGCTGCCTGCTGATTATGTGCAAATTGCTCAAGTGGCAGCAAAGGAAAACCTTTTTGTGATTGAAGATGCTGCTCAATCTATGGGCGGAAGAAGCGGTAATATTATGTGCGGTGCTTTTGGTGATGTGGCTGCCACAAGTTTTTATCCTGCAAAACCATTAGGATGTTATGGCGATGGAGGCGCTATGATGACTAATGATGATCATTTGGCAGAACTTTTACGTTCTATTTTGTTTCATGGTAAAGGTGAAACGCAATATGACAATGTACGTATTGGTATGAATTCGCGCCTAGATAGTATTCAGGCTGCAATTTTACTAGAAAAGTTTGTGATCTTTGAAGATGAAATGGAAAAGCGTGTAGAAATTGCTCAACGTTATTCCAATGGCTTAAGAGATATTGTTACAGTTCCAGAAATGGGAGAAAATATTCGTTCTGCTTATGCACAATATACGATTAAGGTAAAAGAACGTGATAAATTAAAAGATTTTTTACAAAAAAATTCTATCCCTACAATGATTTATTATAAAATTCCTTTACATCAACAGCCTGCTTATAAACACTTCCCTTATGTAAAAGATTCCCTTGCTGTTTCAGAGTCTTTGGGAGAGTGTGTTTTAAGTTTACCAATGCATCCTTACTTGACACAAACGGATCAGGATATGATTATCAAAAAAATAAGAGATTTTTATCACTCTTGAGAGCGTGTGTTTATCCTTAAAATTATGGTCGAAGCTCTATTGGTGATCCATCTTAGAAGGTATTTTTTGTTAGAGTGTGTAACCAATATTTTGGTGTTATTTCCTTTCTAGGGACTATGAAATGTTATCCTTTAGGGCGGTGATATGATTAGAAAGTGAATCTGTTAGACAAGAAGATGTTTTTTTACAGAACGCTATGGGTTAAAAAACGTTGTCCTTTAGCTTAGCTAGAAAGTCACGTTTAATAAAAAGGATTTGGGTTATGAAAGTTACAATGAACCTTTGTTGATTTTACTCTCCATTTTAAGGTGTTTTAAAAGATAACTTATTTAACGGGGCTTTTTGAGAGAAACGTTATTTTTTTGCGAATACGTGATGCTAGGTCATTTTTGCTTTTGGATTTTTGAATCAATGTGTTGATGGGTGATGTATCCCCCTCTTGTAGCGCTATTTGAGCTGCTAATGTTGCTGCAAGTTCTTTTGTTTCTTCACGGAGTTCTTCCAGCAATTGGTGGTTAGTAGTCGTGTCAAGCTCATGAGTTTGGATTTTTCGTAAACGTTGCTGATAGTGTGCAATTTTTTCACGAATCATTTGTCTTTCCTTTGGAAGTGTATAGTGTGGCGATATTTTGTTTGATTGCTATTGCTTCTTTGGTGAGAGTATCTTTTGTGGGGAGGCATAGCCGATAAAACTGTTCTGTTACTTGGCTCAGTTGTATTTTTTGTTGGGCATATTTTTTTTGCAAAAATTCGTACTTTTGTTGGTTGTTTGCTAATTCTACAGCATGTTGTGCACGAAGAAAATCTTGGTTTGCTTCTATTTCCGCGAGTGATAATGGCATTTGCGCACAAACATCTTTATACGCAAAATGAACGGCTTTACGCCAAATAAAAGGAGATAAAAGCACCAGTAACCAAGAAGTGAAAGCAACTCCAAGTATAAAAAAAAGAAATGATTGAATAAGCATAATACCCCTTTTCAAATAAGAAACCGTTTAAAACGGATTCCAAGTTGGCCTAGGTGTTAATTTTAAATATCCTATATTTATACCAAGCCGTGCGCCGACTCCTGTACGTATTGGGATTAACAAGGTATTATGGTATTTGAGGACATGAAAACCAACACCTGCTATTAAATAGGCCGAACCTGAAATACCACCATAGCGTTTCCATAAATTATTTATGCCATTAAGATTGTAAACTAAGATCATTAAACGGGAGCCTTGGCCGCCAAAATCCCATCCTACTGAGGGGCCTTGCCAAAAAACTTTATGTTGACCGTAGCTTTTGGTAAAAACCATTCCTTCGCCATAGGTTAATCCAGCAAAAAAGGCTCCAGAAGCTTCTTCTCCTAAAATATAGGCATTGGGATAACCGTATTGTGAAAAAATATTTTGAATTGCAACAGCCAGACCACTCGCTGTTTTTCCAAAAAAAATATGACCGGAATCAATAATTTCTTGGAGTGAATAATGAGGTTCATTTTGCCTTATTGGTTTTAGTTGAGCATGTGCAGTATTTATAGTGACGAATAAAAGGAAGATTAAAGATATAATATTTTTGTACCAGTATCTTATAAGAGAGTGAGCCATGGAGTTTTCTCCTTTTATTAGTGATAAACAAAAGATAATATTAGAATTTTCATTCTATTCAAATAAAAAAATAAGATGTAAGCTTATTTAAATTCTTGAATTTATTTCTGAAATTTTTTTAGCATAATTGTTAATGTTTCCTATTATGCATCAGATGTTAAGAGTTTTTCTTTAAAATAAAGTTTGTTTTTTTAATCTAGGAGTTTTCAATCATTATGATGTTAAATATCTCTTTGAAGTCTACGGATCTTGCTGCTTTGCTTTGTAGTCGTATTTGCCATGATTTGATTTCACCTGTGGGGGCTATTCAAAATGCAATGGAGCTTTATGATGAAGGAGGAGCTGAAGAAGATGCTTTACAATTAGTGCGTTTATCCGTTGCGAGTGCTTCTGCACGTCTACAATTTGCGCGATTGGCTTTTGGTTTTGCTGGTGCAAGTGGAGGACAAATAGATACACGGGCTGCAGAGCAGGTTGCTCAACAATATATGAAAGAAGAAAAAGCAACTTTAAAATGGCAAGCTTCTTCTTTATTGTTAGCAAAAGATGAAGTTAAACTTTTGCTTAATTTATTATTGATTGCAAACGCAACAGTTTCTCGTGGGGGTGAAATTGTTGTTATGATTTTGCAAGAAGAAAATAAACGTTCTTTTCGTTTTGAGATTTTCGGTAGAACTTTCCGTATACCCCCTCATTTTCTTGCTTTATTGCGTGGAGAAATTCAAGAAGAGCTTGTTGATGCACATGTCATCCAATTTTATTACACAATGTTACTTGCTCAGATGACAGAGATGAAAATAAATATTGATGAAAGTGATGATTGTATTGTTTTAGAAAGTGTAAAAAAGCTTTGAACAAGAAAGAAGCGCTTAAGCCATGTTGGGAAAAGTGGCTTCGATTGAACTTATAAGCGATAAGGTTATATGTGTAAATTTGGTGTGGTTACTTCTTAAGCTTTAAGCGCTTTCTATATGAGATTTTTGGTGTGCGAGTTCTCTACTTTTAATAGAGAAAAGATCTCGGGAAAAAATCTCGGCCCGCTACACTCCGAGATTTTACAATATGCATGTTCACTGCTTAAGCGGTTTTTCGTACGTTCTCTTCAACTGGATCACGTAATACATAGCCACGTCCCCAAACTGTATCAATGTAATTTACACTGGAAGAGATTGCTTCCAATTTTTTCCGCAATTTACAGATAAAAACATCGATAATCTTTAGTTCTGGTTCATCCATTCCACCATAGAGATGATTGAGAAACATTTCCTTGGTAAGGGTGGTACCTTTGCGTAAAGAGAGAAGCTCTAGCATTTGGTATTCTTTACCGGTTAAATGAACAGGGCGCCCTGCAACTTCGACGGTTTTTGTGTCAAGGTTAACGGTGAGATCTCCGGTAACAATAACAGATTGTGCATGTCCTTTAGAACGACGAACAACTGCATGGATACGTGCAATGAGCTCATCCTTATGAAAAGGTTTCGTCATATAGTCGTCTGCTCCAAAGCCAAAACCACGAACCTTGTCTTCAATGGCATTCATACCAGAAAGGATTAGGACAGGAGTTTTTATTTTTGCCAACCTTAGAGTCCGCAAGACATCATACCCTGACATGTCAGGCAAATTCAGATCAAGCAAAATGATATCATAATCATAGAGTTTTCCTAAATCGATACCTTCTTCACCCAGATCAGTGATATAAACATTAAAGTTAGCCGACTTTAACATCAACTCAATGCTTTGAGTAACTGCTCTATCATCTTCAATTAATAATACGCGCATTTTAGATCCCTCATTTTGCTCCTTCACGAATCATAAGGAGCATTTCTATTTTATATCAGTTAGCAAAGCCACTGTTATAAAAACAATTCATTAAATTAAACACTTATAACAAAGTGTTTATGAACATTTCAGTAGTACGCGTAACAATCACTACTAAATTCCCCACTATCCATGATAGTGGTTAACAAAATATTTTTATTTTTGAAAGAGGCTACAAAATTATTTTAGAAAAATCCCATATTTTTTAACATAATAAACAAAGGAGGGCTTTTTCTATAAACTTTAATTTAAAAAAAATTTGTAAAAGAGCTTTATAAATTACTTTTTTACAATTTCAGTGTTTATTTACTGAGCTTTAAACCTCTTCATTTTATAATGGGGGGGAAAGTTAAAGAAATAGTTATTGCTCTTTAAAGCAGATTGTATTTTCAGATGCTTTAATGAAAGGCAAAAATTATTATAATTTCAAGTTAATAGACTGTTTTTGTCGGATAGACATATAACTAAAAGATATTTATTGGGTGTGAATGCGAGTTTTGAGTTGCGCAATCAAGGAGTAGTGAGTATGAAGCCACGAGAAAATATGGTGCGATTGAGGATGTTTCAAGTGCGTGGAAAGCGCCGTGAAATTGCACAGCTTGAGATGATGATCGCAGAATTTGAAAGAATGGTGTTAGAGTTGGAAGCACAGATTTCTCATGAAGAACGTAAATCTGGAAACAATGATGTTCACCATTTTGCTTATTCTGCTTTTGCGCGTGCAGCGCGGCAAAGACGTGATAATCTGGTCAATTCAATTCGTGATTTAGAACTTCAAAAAACAAACGCTGAAATTGCTCTCCATGAAGCTAATACAGAGCTGCAACGTGCACAGCTTTTGGAAGCCCGAGAAAAGAAGATTTCTGCGGATGATAAGAATATTTTGATTCAATCTAATTCAATGGTTGGCTAATTCAGTGGTTGGTTAATTTAATGGCTGGATGATAAAAGCAATTAAAGCAATTATTAAAAAATCCATTCTTTCAGATTTATCTTTTGGATATAGTATAAAATAGCCAAATTTTTATTAAATTTGGCTATTTTATAAATTGCTTTATGTTATCAAATCGTAATTAATGGCAACTTAATGCCTGTAGTGTTGAATCTTGGTCGTTCGTAATCCCGCTAAACCGTGTTCATCGATTAAACTTTGCCATGAAAGAAATTCTTCTACAGTCAAAGTATAACGGTGGCACGCTTCGTCAAGACTTAACAATCCACCTCTGACAGCCGCAACAACTTCAGCTTTGCGACGAATCACCCAGCGCCGTGTTGTTTGCGGCGGTAGGTCGGCAATTGTAAGCGGACTTCCATCTGGCCCAATAACATATTTCATTTGTGTTTTTATCAAGTTGCTCATTCGTATCCTCTACCTTGAGTCAAGGACTTGATTCGTTTATAGAGCATGAAATTTAAAAAAGAGCTAAAAGCGCTGAAAGAAAAAATTAATAAAGTGATTGGGCATGTAAAAAGAAGCTCAAGTTGAAGTGTGTAAAAGAGATTCTTGCAATATTTTACCCCATTTTTCAAAAGAGCAAAAAAGGATTTCTCCTAAACGATTGCCATTATGCCTTATTTCCATCATTCTTTTTTTGTTTGCAGCAGCTCTTAAGAAAGTAATGCCTATGGTTGTGGAAAGGATAAAAAAATAATATAAAGACAATCAATCGTGTAAAAGTGCTGAAGAGCGTGCATCAGAATGTTAACATATGGGTAGCCATTAAAAAGAACATTAAATAGAGAATGAATACATGTTTTTAAACAGTCTTGATTTACCAGGACAACCTGAGGATTCTCGCATTGTTGTTGCAATGTCGGGGGGGGTTGATTCATCGGTTGTTGCAGGTCTTTTGAAAAAGGAAGGGTATAATGTTATTGGCATTACGTTGCAGCTTTATGATCATGGGGCAGCAACGCATCGGGTGGGGGCGTGTTGTGCAGGACAAGATATTGAGGATGCACGCCGCGTTGCAGAAACATTAGGAATACCGCATTATGTTCTTGATTATGAAAAGCGCTTTCGCGAAGCTGTTATTGATCCTTTTGCAGAAAGCTATGCTCATGGAGAGACCCCAGTTCCATGTATTGCATGTAATCAAACGGTTAAGTTTGCTGATTTATTAGCAACGGCACGCGAATTGGGGGCAGATGCTTTGGCTACTGGACATTATATTCGTTCGCGTTCCAACGGAGCGCATCGAGCACTCTTTCGTCCTCTCGATAATGATCGTGATCAGAGTTATTTTCTCTTTGCAACGACACAAGAACAGATTGATTATTTGCGTTTTCCACTTGGTGACCTTCCAAAAGCCCGCGTTCGTGAAATGGCAGCAGAAATGGGCTTTGTGGTTGCCAATAAGCATGATAGTCAGGATATTTGTTTTGTTCCACAAGGAAAATATTCAGATGTTATCGCAAAACTGCGTCCAGAAGCAGCTAATCCTGGCGTTATTGTTCATATTGATGGAAAGATTTTAGGTAAACATTCGGGTATTGTTAATTATACGGTTGGTCAACGTCGTGGTATTGGGGTGTCAACGGGTGAAGCGCTTTATGTGGTTTATCTCGATGTGGAAAATGCACGTGTTATTGTTGGTCCGCGTGAAATGCTCGAAACGCATAAGCTTTTTTTACGTGATGTGAATTGGCTTGGTGATGAGCCCTTGGATAAATTCCCTTCTCAAGGTATTGAGGTGGCTGTAAAGGTGCGTTCAACGCGTCCTCCTCATCTTGCACGCTTACATTATAAAGGAGGTATTTTTTCCGTTGATTTATTGGAATGTGAAAATGGTGTGGCACCAGGGCAAGCTTGCGTTCTTTATGATGGAAATGGTCATGAGGCGCGTATTCTTGGGGGAGGATTTGTAACACATTCAGAACGTGCAGCCGATACTGAAATGATGTTAGAGCGCGTTTTATGCAATCTCGAAACAAAAGATTCTGTTTCATCTGAACTAAAAACAACAGCTTCATAAAACATAGTAAGTTGATTTATAATGATATTTTTTTAATCTTAAACTTGAATGAGAGAATGCCGGAGGATTTTTTCATTGAAAGTTTGTTTTATGATTGAATCCATCAAAATTATATCTTTTGCACGTCATAAGTGGGGTTAGGGTGTGGAAAGTGATGATAAAGAAAATGTAAAAATGTTTTTTATCAATGCTTTCAAAGGCTAGGGGACGGCAATATTATTGGAGACTGATAGATAACATACAACATCGGTATGTTCTATAACTTGAAGTGTTATCATTTTTAGTGGTCAAAGTTGGTAAAATGAGCAAGTGCGATACCTGAGGCTGTGGCAACATTAAGGCTGTCAAAACCCTCAGTCATGGGAATACGTAAGGTTTTTGATTGTTGTAGTATATGGGGTGGTAAGCCATCGCCTTCTGTTCCAAAAATAAGTGCCATTCTTTTGCTTTTGTTGGCTTGTTTGAGAGTGTGTGAGGCAGAAGGGGAGAGTGCATAAAGATGAAAGTTTTCATCGTTTAGAGCAGCTATAATGTCATCTATATCAGCGTTTTGCGTATAGGGTACTTTTAAAGCAGCGCCGGCAGACACTCTTATTGATTTGCGATAAAGTGGATCGCATGAGGTTTTGTCGACAATAATGCCATTACAGGCAAAGGCTGCTGCATTACGAAAAATTGATCCCATATTATCGTGATTCGAGATACCACATAAAACAAGAATCAAAGCTTTTTCTGGAAGATGTTTTAAAAAACTTTGTAAGGATGGCAGTATTTTACGTTTACCAATACCCAGAACACCACGATGAACATGGAAGCCGGTGATATTATCCATAACTTTTTGTGGAACGCAATAAATGGGACATAGAGGTTGTGTTTTTTCTAAAAGCGGTAGAAGTCCAGAGAGACGGTTTGCTACGATGAGCAGTGAGATGGCAGAAAACTCTTTCGAGTGTAGTAATGCGGACAATGTTACTTTGCCTTCAGCAATAAATTGATGTTGCCGTCCAACAAGATCTTTTTCACGGATATTATGATAGGCTTTTAGGCGTGGATCATCTGTTTCATTGATTGTTGTGATATTCAAATGCATGCGAGATTTTTAGTGCTTTTTTCTTATGATTTCCAGATGTTAGAATTTGTTTTATTTAAAAAAAAGAGATAAAAAAACATTATTTTAAAACTTATGGTAGAATTTGTGTTGACAATATGCAACCATAGGTATAATGTAAAAATACTGATACGGAATCATATATTTTTTCTCGTATCGGGTGCAGTGTCTTGGGTCCCCGCTATTTCCCAAGTTCTGTATGCCCTTAATTTCTAAGGGAAAAGAATCTGGGTCCCCAATGCCCAGATTCTTTTTTTTTGAGGGTAATCATTGTTCTTCTTTTTATATCTAAATTTTTTAGTAAATCATCTTTTAAAATCCAGTTGACCTGTAAAGTTACAGTAGAGTGCTAAGATATTTTTTCTAAGGTGCAAAGATGGCTTATAATGCACATCATAAGATTAAAAAATAATGCATGATCATGATAGATTTGAGCACAAACAAGTTTTTCGTTTATGAGACGTGAGATGGCTTTAAGTTATTCAGAAAACGATTAATAATGAAGGTGATGTGTTTGATTGCTCTTGGGAAAGCTCTTTTTTCTATTATTTTCTCTCTTCTTTATTTATTGATGCTGTTCGTGTAACTGAGCAGTTTTTACGATAATAATGGTGAGCTGAGGCGTTTATTGTATGATGAAGCTTCTGTAATATTGAGGAAAGATCGTCGTTATGCCAAAAGTATCATGATATGGTTAAAAATATTAATTCCCTATTTCGTGAAGAAAAGGATGAGGTTCATGGATGTAAAAATCAATATACAAAGCTTAACTTTATACTCTATTTTTATTGCGTGTATTGTTTTTGCTTTGAAATATTGGGCATATCACATCACAGGTTCGGTTGCACTTTATTCTGATGCATTGGAATCAATCGTTAATATTCTTGCGTCATTAGCAGCATGGTGGGCTGTTAAAGTGAGTATGAAGCCAGCGGATCATGATCATCCCTTTGGGCATCATAAAGCGGAATATTTTTCCGCAATTCTTGAAGGGATACTCATTATTATTGCAGCAATTGTTATTTTAAGAGAAGCATGGATAGCTCTTTCTACCGTTAAATTGTTGCAGAAACCTGGAATATGGCTTGTTATTCATCTTATTGCAACTGTCATAAATTGTATGTGGGGAATGGTTCTTATTGGGCAGGGAAAACTCCATCGCTCACCGGCTCTTAAAGCTGATGGAGTGCATTTTATAACAGATGTTTTTACGTCGCTTGCAATTTTAATTGGTTTGATTGCCGGTTTTGTCGGAGGATGGGGAGCTTTAGATCCAATTTTAGCGATAATCGTTGCCGTTAATATTCTCTTACAGGGCTGGAAGGTGATTAGAAATGCTGTTCAGGGATTAATGGATGTTGGCGTTGAATTGAATGAAAGCATGCGGATTCGGGAGCTAATTTCTGCAAATGCATCGGGTGCGCTTGAGGTTCATGATTTGCGGACGCGTGTTGCTGGGAGGGTTACTTTTATAGAGTTTCATTTGGTTGTGCCTGCTGTAATGCAGGTAGGAGAAGCACATAAAATTTGTGATAAAATCGAAGCTGTTCTTCAAAAAGAATTTGATAATGTGCGTATTTCTATTCATGTCGAGCCTGAAGATGAGGCAAAATTGCCTCCCGGTACAAAGGTAATCCCTTTTATATAAAAAGATTTTTCAAATTGTCTGTTATGTTAGACTGTTTTTTTATGATGGGGTGATTCATACCTCTCGAAAATACAATGATGCTCTTTCGTTGATTTAATTTTTGCATCAATCAAGTATACAAGATTAAACAGAGTATTTAAGGCAAGATTTATTCTATTTCGTTAAAACACTGTCATTTAAGGTGTGGTGAGATAAGGCATATAAGTTTGATCTATTAAGTGTTTCTAGAGTATGGAGTAAATATTCAAAATAGGACTTGCTGGTGTATTCTTTTGTAAGTGAATCTCATGAAATGGTTAGCAGCTTAAATCCATTTAAGAAAACGGATTGTTTACAGACAGTTGGGAGTAGATGTTTCGTTGCTTAGGGCGAAGAGGAGTGAAGCCTTCGTAATAAGTTTAATGAGATTTAATTGTAAATTTTATATAAAAGTTATGAATAGAATTTTAAAGTTTGTGATCATAGATTAATCATCATTATTGTTGCTAATAAATGTATTGTTTTATCGATACAATGGATTCTGTTTAGAGTGTTCTTTATTGCATGAAAGATGGGGACTCATTAAAGAATGAAAAAACCAAAAATAATGCTCATATCTCTACTCTTTAAAGGATATTATTGTCGTTGCTGTAGAAAATCGTAAAGCTGAGCGAAAGAATGATGCTAAAGATAGAAACTGGTTTTTAATTGATGCCTTCATATTTTCATTCCAATCTGGCATCAAAATTTTACAAGGACTCGTACAGTACTGGTGCATCCTAATCATAAATATGCTGCTACATTAGGGCTATTTTAATTTATAGACAACAACAAAAAGCAAAGACTTTATAAGGAAAACAAAGCTATAAAGTCAAAAATTTATATGCAATAAATTAGAGAGGTAGATCGAATTTTTATAAAATACTTTATAAACAATAACCAAACATATCTGGCTTTACTTTTACTTATTTTTACAAACATTCGTTTGTGTCTTTTGCGTTATATTTGTAAAGATCAGATTAGCTGTAATCTATAGATAACTCTTGGTTGAGAATATGAAAGGAAAGCGTGATACTATAGTAGACTTTTTTCTGTCTTTATCGTTCAACCAGTATAAAGTGATTATAAATCTGTGATTTCTCCAAAAATGATTTTGTCATACCTATAAACAAAGTTAGATCAAAACGACTTTTTTCTCTTAAAACTGTAAACAAATATATTGTATCTGTATAGCTTGAACGAAGTTAGATGTTTACCTGAATAACGACAGTATATATTTTAAGAATAGAGAAGATATTTCATATCGCATGTTATTCAAGAGCTCTTAAAACAATGATTCCTGGTGTTTTTTCAACATAATTCATAAAAGGAGAATCAACGACTTTTTCGTTTTCTTTTCGTGAAGAAGCATTTCTTAACATTGGCCCTTTATCTGTCATGATAAAGAAGCCCACATGTGTTACATCCAATCCAGCAAGTTTCGTATAAATACCAATGAAATCACCAGACTGTAAACGACCTATAACCTTCTCATTAATAAAGTTACTTGGAATATACGTTATTGTGCGTTTCACAACTGGCAACCCAGGGAGATAGCTTCCACCATCAGCTTTTTTGTTGAGATATTTTTCTATTTTTACCGCATGGGGACTTATTTCAGCGGTAATATCAGTGGCGAGTTTATATTCTCTATAAGCCCAATCCGTAAAAAAATGTTTCCGATTTAAAAAATGAACATTACCGTTAATATAACGCGTTTTTATGACGTTATTTATGAATTCTGTTTGAGATGTTGATTTGCGCAATGCTTCAACATAATCTAGGTAAGTGAAGCAATCTAAGCCTCTAAAGTCAATAATCAGTTTTTCTGGTGTATTTTCTGAGCCATGTAATATATTTGCTTGGTAAGGTGTCCCTAAAAAAGCTTCAGAAAGAAAGTCAATGAGTGCCCCTTTTTCCTGATAATTTGTTTCTGAACGTTTTTTGAGAAGAGCATTTAATTTATTTAGAGTATAGGGATCTAGATTTACGTTGTTTGTTTGTTGTGTTTTTATTTTATTTTCTAAAATACTCTCTTGTGAATCAGAATCCTGAACATCACATCCTGTTACCAACATTAATATGAGAATTAATAGGGATATTTTTCGCATTTTATACACCATTTTTGAATTAAAAATTCATGACGAACTATTTCTAAAAGTGCTATTTTTTAAATGCTTATCATGTTCATCGTTAGATTTAATGGTAGCATACAATCATTAAGAGTATCAATGAATATAAAGATACAATCATGGTTTTTAAAGTTACACAAATTGCAAGCGATATGAATATTTTCTAAGATTATAGAATTAAAGAACTTTCTCTATAATATACTTATTTTTTAATCAAAATTATTGTCAAATAAATACTTTTAAAAATATGATGAGCTTTTTACGTTGTTAAGCTATTCGGGTGATGTTGCTTTAACCTTATAGCATATTCTGAGGGTAAGAAAATTTTTTAAGAGCTTATCTTTTAAAAGGTTTCAATTACTGTAGGATATCTAACGTATCTAATGGAATTGAGATTCCTGAAAACGGTGGGATGAGAGGGGGAAATGATGTCGGATAAAATTCATCATAATGTCTCTAAAACTATTGGAAATACTTTGTGTTTCATGAAATTTTGTTCATGAGTTTGTCGCACAAATATTTTGTTCGTATAATGCAAAAAAAATTTATTCTTTGACAATGAGATAGCAATTAAATATATACCAATTAAAACGTAATTTTATAGTTTTATCTTGACTCTTACTTAAATTTTTACTTTGTTATTATTTTGTATTTGAAAAGTATACGGTATAGAATACTTTTAAAAGGAAAAGGGAGTTAAAATATAGCGGGGAAGTAATTGTATGCGTAAAATAGTGTGTATGTTATGCAAGACCAAATGCTCAATCCGAAATTTGTTCAGCGTGGGCTCATTTTAGTGTTCATCACTTTATTGTTAGATATTCTTTGTATTGCGATCATTTGTCCTGTTTTGCCTGAATATTTTTCTCAATTAACTGGAAAAGAGGTCAGTACATCTTTTGTAGAAAGAGGAAAATTACTTGCAGCTTATTCAGTGATGCAGTTTTTGTTTGCTCCTGTTATTGGCAATCTCTCTGATCGTTATGGTCGTCGTCCTATTTTGCTTCTCTCTATTATCTGCTTTGCTCTTGATAATCTCATATGTGCTATAGCATGGAGCTATTCTATGTTATTTATCGGGCGTCTTTTGTCAGGGATAAGTGGTGCTAGTTTTGCAACTTGTACAGCTTATCTTGCGGATATATCCGATGATAAAACCCGTACACGCAATTTTGGTTTGTTAGGCATTGCATCCGCATTGGGGTTTATTTTAGGATCGTTTATTGGTGGTTTTTTAGGTCAGTTTGGTCCGCGTATTCCGTTTTATTTTGCTGTTGGTTTTTCACTCATTAATTTTATTTTTTCTTGGGTTATGCTTCCAGAAACCCTTTCTTTATGGAATAGGCGCTTTTTTGATATTAAGCGGGCAAATCCCTTAGGTGCTTTTTGGCACCTGAAACAATATCCGATGGTTCTTTGGGTGTTATTGGTCTTTTTTCTTTATTGGTTTGCGGAATCTGTATGGTTAAGCATTTGGGCTTTCATTGCAAAAGAACGCTATGATTGGAGTTCTTTTTCTATTGGACTCTCCTATAGTGTTTTTGGGATAGGCCAATTTATTGTAGTCGCTCTCTTTTTGCCTTATTTTTCTAAACGATGGAGTGATTGGCATATTGTTATAGTGGGGCTTTTGTTTGCCTCTGTTGCTATGCTGGGCTATACATTCGCGACGCAGGGGTGGATGGTTTATATGGTTTGTATGTGTACAATGCTTGAATATCTTGTTCATGCACCTATACGTGCAATTGCTTCAGCGCAGGTACCGACAAATGTACAAGGAGAACTGCAAGGAGCGATGACATCTGTTATTTCGTTGAGTTTAACATTTGGTTCTGTTTTTTATGTGTTTCTTTTTGAATGTTTTACAGATAAAAATGCACTGTTTTATTTTTCTGGTGCTCCTTTTGTTGGAGGCTTTTTTCTTCTTGTCGTTGCGACAGTTATTTTTGCCTTGCGGGTACGTTAATTTGTTGAGAGGGGCTGGTACGTACTATTTTGCTAAAGAATGCACAATATAAACAAAATGTATCATTTTATAGGCAGAAAGTTTTTTGTGATATTTATTTCACAAAGTGTTGTATAAAATATCGATATATCCTTCTCATTTAGTAAAAATAATTTTTTTATTTTATGATATTGTTTGTAGAGGGAGAGTCCGTATTTTTTCTATTGCTTGCAAATTAATATTCAGTGCTAATACAGCAGCATATTGAAAACAAAAGATTAAAATGTATCTGCGTTAGATGTATCAGTATTGAATGAACAATTCCAAATTTTATATGGCAAATTGGAAGTAAAATATTGCTTATATTTGTTGGCATAAGTTCTGGAATCGAAAGAAAACCTCATTTTGGAAGAATATAAAGTTGTAAAATTGAAAAGATGTTTTCTGTTTTGCGATTACTTTTTTATTCGACTTTACAGTTTTCAAAACCATCTACGGCAATATCTTTTAAAAAGTAGAGATTTGTTGCATTGTCTCACACTTTAATTTTTTTATTCTTTAGGAGGAATTATGCTTCTCATGCTCAATAGAATTCTTAAAATTATATTGTGAAGCAAATAGTTATTTGAATATTAGGCACTTTACTCTTTTTAAAAATAGTTTTTATCGACACACTTATCTTGCTTGGGGGGGGAGAAGCCAATGATTTTGATGGATACGACCTTAAGAGGAGAAGAATGAGAAAAATTTAAGCTATTCAGAGCGCTCTTTTTAGTTTCAGAATGATAAATAAGAATATTTATTCAATAAGTTGTAGGTATAAAAATAATATAACTGTGCATAGGAAGATGATATAATTTAAAGGAGAGAAGCTAAAAGGTGAGGCTTTTTATTTTAAGATATTTTTTTATAATTCATAATGAGATCACAAAAATGCTGAAAGAGGTAGTGGCTATCTTGTGGTCCAGGAGAAGCTTCGGGGTGATATTGAACAGAAAAAACAGGTTTTCCAATGATTCGAATACCACAGTTCGAACCATCAAAGAGAGAAATATGTGTTTCTTGAACATGTTGTGGTAAAGAGGCAGAATCTACGGCAAAACCGTGGTTCATCGATACAATCTCAACTTTTCCAGTGTTAAGGTCTTTAACTGGGTGGTTGGCACCATGATGTCCTTGGTGCATTTTCACGGTTTTGGCACCAACCGTAAGAGCGAGAAGTTGATGACCAAGACATATTCCAAAAATTGGTAAATTATGATCAATTAATGTTTTGATTGTTGGAATGGCATATTGAGCTGTAGCTGCGGGGTCTCCTGGTCCATTAGAAAGAAAAACGCCATCAGGGTTCATTGCCAGAATTTCTTTTGCAGTTGTGTGGGCAGGCACAACAGTAATGCGTGCTTTTTGTGTTGCCATAAGGCGAAGAATATTGCGTTTAATACCATAGTCAATTGCAATGATATGAAGATTATGCACATTGTTTGTACCGTATCCTTTATTCCAACTCCATGGTTTTTCATCCCATTGCATTGATGATTGAGATGTCACGTCTTTCGTAAGGTCAAGATTGACGAGACCGTGCCATTTTTGTGCACGTTTCTTTAAAGAAGGAATATCAAAGTTTCCATTAGCATCGTGTGCAATGACAGCATTTTGCGCACCTTTTTCACGAATAAGAATTGTGAGAGCACGTGTGTCAATACCACAAAGTGCAATAATTTTACGCGTTTTAAGCCATTGATGAAGATTTTCATTGGCTCGATAATTTGAGGGATGTGTAATGTCTGCTTTGAAAATAGCGCCAACAGCACCATGACAATTGAGAGGAGAGAGAGCTTCAATATCTTCGTCATTGGCCCCTACATTTCCTATATGAGGAAAAGTAAAATTAACGATTTGTTGTGTGTATGACGGGTCTGTGAGGATTTCTTCATAGCCTGTGATGGCGGTGTTAAAACACACTTCAGCTTCAGCAATACCTGTAGCACCTGCTCCTTTGCCTTCAATAACGGTCCCATCTGCTAAGACTAAGAGGGCTGTCGGTTTTTTGATACTCCAAGGGTGGCTGGGTGAAGTCGCTTGTATCATAGTATGTATCCACAATTTATTCTAAAGGTATGATGGCTTATTCTCTGAAAGGTATAATGACCAACTTTACACAAAAATCATACCTTTAACAGATGCTGTGTATATTATTCTGGTAACGTTTCTCTTGAAATAGGCAGTATAAGTACATTCCATGAAGAGGTAAAGTCTTGTTTTAGTTTTTCGAAGATCAAGTCCTTAATTATTTTTTATCCTCCATTGCAAGATGGATAAAGATTGGTTAAAAGGCATCTTCTTCTTGAACAAAATTGGATAAATTTATGTTGCGTAACCAGATTGATGGGGCTCTTAGGGCTGCTTTGAAAGCGCAAGATAGTGCGCGTCTTGCTACACTTCGTTTAATGAATGCTGCAGTTAGGGATCGTGATATTCTTTATTATAAGGAAGGGAAGCTAGAAGTGGATGATCAGCAGATACAATCTGTTTTCACTAAAATGCTTCAACAGCGTGAAGAATTGATACGAGTCTATAAAGAGTCTGGTTGCTTGGAATTGGCAGAGAGAGGACAAGCAGAAATAGAAGTTATTCGTGAATTTCTTCCCTATCAACTTAAGGAGATGGAAGTAGAACAGGTTCTTTGTGAAGCTTTGGTACAAACAAAGGCTGAAAAATTACGCGATATCGGTAAGGTGATGGCATGGCTTAAGGAACGGTATGCGGGGCAAATGAATTTTTCTAAAGTGTGTAATCGTCTTCGTAAAAAATTACAATAGATCTTTTTAATTCAAGTGCTGGTTTTAATGATAAGAAAATCAAAACTTTAAAACGTTTTTTCTAGGGAAGAGATTTTTAAGTTGAGTTTATGAAATAAAAAGATCTTTTGAAAAGAAGTCTTTGTTTGTAATGTGTTCTTGAGATAATTTTGAAATTCTTTTCTCTGATTAAATCCCTTATAAGCTATATAAAATCTATAAATTATGCAGAATAAAATGAGTAGCCTCTATTTGTGGGGATACAATGGTGAATCTGTTAAAAATAGTTCAGTTAACAACAATGGCTTACCCGTTAATCGCAAACGGGAACGGCGTGCCCATAGCGCACCTTGTTGACCAATATGAATGTAATCGCGGGTTAATTTGTCATTGTTAAATAAATAATGTCCTAAAGGTACAGTTCCCAAATGCATCAAGGCTTGATTGTGTAGGAGGGTTTCTTGTGGAATTACAGTGCGTCCAAGGAGCCAAGGTTTATTATCTCCTATCAATATGACTTCGCGTAGCCAATAACGCGTACTTTTGGGTAGATGTTCTGCTTCTTCTTTTAATTTATCTCGCGTAATGAAACATTCGCGTTGTGGTTGAACTTGGAGGCAGGTACAATATTTTTTTAATCGAAGCGTCATTGAGCCCGATTCCATGAGCCAATCGCGAACGTTTTCTGGTATTGGAGGATTTTGATCAGAAAACCACTTTAGGGGTGGTAAGATGGAATCTTCAAGATCAGACATCGGTTTACTCTACAGCTAAAGTCTTATTCCATATGTTATGTTGGGTTAAATAGATAGCTCTATTGTAATACAAGGAGTGTAAAAGCAGCAAGATTTTAACAGGAAGATATCAAAGGGAAAATCGAAAGCAAAGGTTTTTAAAAGAAGATATGCAGGAAGTATATATTATAGGATTATTTTCATTAAAAAAGCAAAATAAAGTATTATGTTTTGTTCAAAGCGCTTTCACAATGCGTTACGGAAATTTCTTTATCGCATGAGAGCAATGGGAAAAATGTTTCGTGCTTTAAAATTCGTTTGTAACGCATATAAAGAAGAGCTAAAAATTCATCTATGCAAGATGATATAAAGAGGAAGTTTTAAGAGGAACAAAACTTTATTTTATACTTTAGAAAGTGAAGAGATATTCAAAACTTTTGAATTGAGATGTAAAGGAGATCGTATTCTTTATCATTTCGTGCTTACCGTCTCTCTTTATTCTTAAGAATGTAAAAGAGCTCTTCGAGTTTTCTTGGTAAAAAGGGTATTGTTGATAGAGTGTATAGGTGTTAAGCATTACACGGTAGAATTTTTAATCATCGTTAGTGATTTTTGTAACCTTATGAATTGTTATTACAGTGAGATATGCTGGATTTGCGCACGTGGTACAAAAATCAGTTCGTATTTCGTTAAAATAACGCAACATATCTCTCCTGATATGCGTAAGTTTATATAGGTATAAAATGGTGCGTTATGAAGTTTTTTACTGCATTTCGTTTTATAATACGGTGATGGTGTATGCCTAAAATCGCAGCTTAAGCATCTCACCATCATATCAAAATTGGTAACAAGTTACAGGGGAATATTTCAAACTCTGCTCGTTGTTTCCTAGTTTTGTATTGAATCCCAAAAGGTGTAAAAAATAAATACGCTATGATCGAATTTTTTGTCCTATCCATATAAGAATACAGGCTCCTATAAAACCTGAAATAAGATAGCCAAGCCAACCAGCAAAACTTACACCTAAAAGACTAAAAAGAAAGCTTGCTAGCGCAGCGCCAATAATCCCTAAGATAATATTTAACAATATTCCTGTTTGGCTTTTCATAATATACTGTGCAGCCCAACCTGCAATCCCGCCGATAATAATAGCTGCAATCCAACCGATGTTTGCATTTTCCATGATACCCTCCTTTGCCTGAATTTAAATTGTAACTAGAGTAAACTTTGTAAAAATCAAGGTTTATTCCTTTTTTACCCAGTGGAAAGGATATTTCTTTTAGAGATTTTACTTATTACTTTCCTTTATATTAAAATAATATTCACATTTATATCATAATAATACTTAATAAGTATAAATATATAATACGTTTTAATTTATAAACAAATTAATTATTTGAGAAATACGAATAAAATAAGAAAATATTAGTGAAAATGTTTTAAGATCTTATAAAGTGTATTTATAAGCTTTTTTAATCTCTCTCTTAAATTTAAAAAAATAATTGTGATTAAAGCAATAAGTAAAATGGATATTTAAAAGTTTTGAGCTTGCCAATTGATATCAATGATGTTTGAAATGAAAACTGTTTCGTTGACACGTTATAGCATGGCTGTATAGGTTGAACCTCTACCAGTCTTGATATAAACGTTGCATTTTTGTGGGGTTTTGTATTCCTTATAGAGTATTTCTGTTTCGCTGCTACTGTGAAGCGGTTCCCTTTTTACAAGGCGGGTTTAGGTTGGAACTATCATACTCTTGACCTATTCTTTGTGTGTTTAACAGTTTTGGCTTTGAGATGGTTAGGCATTTTTACGTCTTTCTTCAAGAGTTCTATTCTACATGCTGCTTTGTTTGTAATGTGCAAGCAAATGACTTTGAGCAATTCATCATGAATAGATTTTAAATGAAAGAAACTTACGATGAAGAAAGCTCATTTAAATTGTCGAATAATAAGATATTTTGATTAAATCAATATCTTGACTATATTCAAAATTGAATAATCGATGTGATGTGTGTTTTATTCAAGTTATTTGAAAAGTTTAAGTTTTTTCTGCTTGTTCTTCAGCAGGGTTGCGTAGACGAGAACTTTGAAGAAGTCCCTGTTCTTCTAAAATGGGGTAGATCATTGAGGTCAAAAGAGAGTTGATTTGTTTGAGGTCGCGCACAGTGTCGAGGTGAAGACTGGATGATTCTACATTTTTGAGATCCCCTTCACGCAGACGTTTAAAATGTTTTAAACTCATCTCTTTTTCTAAGTTTCGTAACTGATCTTTTTTTTGTACCAATAGGTGTGCAGTGTGTGTATCACGTGAGACGAGAACGTTAAATGCTATATGCGCGTTGGCTAGTACAATGGCGTGGAAACGAAGGAGATCACTCCAGCCCTCGCTGCTGAACTGTAAACCTTTCTGTTGTTTCTTTTTAACCAGCATCAGCATATTATGAATAATGACATCGCCTGCTTGGTCTAATTTTATACAGGCGCCTAGAAGTTCTTGTGTTTGAAAAGCTTCTTCGTCAGATAATTTTTGTCCCGCTAATCGGGCAAGATAAAGTTTGATGGCGATATGTTTTTTGTCCAATATGGTGTTGAGTTGGTTGAGTTCACGAATAATATTGGGATCAGGCTTTTCATAAAGTCCCATAATTTTTTCTAGCATGATGTCTACAAGATCACAAATATGAATGACTTCACGCATGACATTCGAGAGGGCGAGCGTTGGGCGATCAAGAACACTGTCATCAAGAGCTGTTTGATCGGATAAATTGAGCGTTTTGTCGGCTTGTATTTTTTTTGCACTTATATTCACGATCTGAGTGGTTAACTTTAAAATCCATTTTGAAAGCGGTATTCCAGCAAGGAGAATGAAAACATTAAAAATGATATGGGCGTTGATCACTTGAGTAGGGGCATTATTGCCAAGCCATGTGATGGGAGGATGAAAGGAGAGAAATAAGATAAGTATAAGGATTGAACCGGCCCCACGCATGAGTAAATTTCCTAAGGGAACGAGGCGAGTATTGGGAGAGGCGTTGCGCGTTAAAAGTGGTGCTATAAGAGAAGAGCCAAAGTTGACACCAAGAACCATGATAACACAGAGTTGCGTATGGATAAGGTCGTAATTGGCAAAATTGACCAGCAAAATAATTCCTGCAATAGATGAATGTAAGAGGTAGGTTAAGCCAGCAGCCAACAAAAAAGTGGAAACAGGATCGGTTGAAAGATAACGAATGATGCTAGGCAAAATTTCGCTTTCACGTAAAGGCTCTGTCGCTGTACTTATCATTTCTAAAGACAAAATTAAAAGACCAATACCGATGATAATACGTCCTATTTGACGCCATTCACGTTTTTCTGTTGTCATGAAGATACAAGTGCCAATTAAAAGACACAGGGGGACAACAAGAGTGAGGTCGTAGGTGAGAATTTTTACAACGATTGCTGATCCTAATTCTCCTCCGCGTACAGCCATAAGTCCTGCTACTCCAGAGACAAAACCAGCTTCAACGAAAGAGCCAACCAGGAGTGTTATTGCTGTAGAGCTTTGTAAAATCATTGCTGTAAAAAGCCCAAAACTTACAGCAAACAATGGTTTTGAAATGACGTGGCACATTTTATATTTTAGTCTGTCACCATAGGCGCGTTCAATTCCTGTGCGCACCATGCGTGTGGCCCAGAGAAGTAAAGAAATAGCGCCGGCAAGATGAAGGAATACCAACGAACCATTCATGATACTTTATTCTTTCTTTGTTGTTGTGAATGTTGTTGCCTCAAATTAATAAATTGAAGTTTATTGTTTTTATTTCACTTTTGCTTTTAATACTTGATTAAAATCATAACCGCTTGGATTTTGAAAAACCTTTAGACCGAAACAGGGCAGAATAGAATAAAGGTGATCAAAGATATCGCCTTGAATTTGTTCATAGTCTATCCAAACGGTGGTATTCGTAAAGCAATAGATTTCTAAGGGTAAACCATTTTCTGTAGGAGGTAATTGTCGTGCCATGAGGGTCATATTAGGATTGATGTTTAGATGCTGTTTCAGATAAGCAAAAACATAAGCACGAAAAGTGCCAATGTTGGTTAAACGGCGCGTATTGGCTAAGACATCATGATTTTTATCTAATTGAGCATTCCATTCATCAATTTCTGCTACTTTTTGCGTGAAATAATTTTCTAATAAATTAAATCGGGAAAGATATTTTTGTTCTTCTTTTGTGAGAAAATGGATACTTGATTGATCAATAAAAAGGGAGCGTTTGATGCGTCTTCCACCCGATTCTTGCATTCCACGCCAATTTTTAAAAGGGTCGGTCACAAGTTTACGGATAGGAACTGAGGTGATGGTGTTGTCGAAATTTTGAACTTTAACAGTATGCAAGGCAATTTCAATAACATCACCATCGGCACCGAGATTGGGGATTTCAATCCAATCCCCAACACGAACCATATCAGTGGATGAAATTTGAATACCGGCAACGAGAGAAAGAAGCGTATCTTGAAAAATTAACATGAGAACTGCGGCCATTGCACCAAGACCGGAGAAGAGAATAAGAGGGGAGCGGTCAATCAATGTAGCGACCATTAAAATTGTTGCAACAGCAAAAAGTGCAATTTTAGCAATTTGAATATAACCTTTTATTGGTTTTAGTCGTGCTGTTGGTCGTTGTTCGTAAAGGATGTTAATGACATTGAGACAGGAAGAAATTGTCAGGACAACAAAGAAGATAATGAAGGCGTTGGCAACATTACCGATGACAGTGCTAAAGGCATCGGGTAATGTTGGGATAAAATTAACACCAACTGAAAGAATAAAAGCTGAAGTGATATTTGCCATGTATTGAATAGCATTATTAATATCGATCGTTGTATTTTTGGGGAGAAAAGAAGAGAGTTTTTTTGCTCCGTGAATAAGTAATTTTCGTCCTAGAAAGTTCACTAAAAGGGCAGCTATAGTAAGAATAACAAGCCAAGAAATAGCCTCTAACCACGGATATTGAGCAATAAATTCGATCACTTTTTATTCTCCATTTCTAAAAATATATGCAGTTGAGGGTTTAAAATTTTACAACTGCTTAAGAGGAAGTATTGGAATTATGCTCTAAAGTCGTTAAATATGCAAAAAAGAATTTTCAAACTCTGTGAGAGATAATGCGTTTTCCGCCCGATTTCCTTAATGAACTGCGTACGAGACTCCCAATTTCAACAGTGATTGGGCAACGGGTGGATTTTGATCCTCGAAAAAGTAAGCCTTCACGGGGAGACTTTTGGTGTTGTTGTCCATTTCATGGTGAAAAAACGCCAAGTTTTCATTGTGATGATCATAAAGGGCGCTATTATTGTTTTGGTTGTGGTGTAAGTGGAGATATTTTTACCTTTTTGTGTGAGCTTGATGGACTGCACTTTTCAGAAAGTGTAGAGCGTTTAGCTGATTTTGCGGGAATGAAACTCCCTATTTTGGATTCACAAAGTCATAAACGTCAACTGGAAAAAGCTGACCTTTATGATGTGATGAAAATTGCTACAGATTTTTTTCAATATAATTTACGCGATAAAGGAGGTATGCAAGCACGTCGTTATCTGGATGCACGTGGTGTTACACCAGAGCTTGTAGAGCGTTTCCGCATTGGTTTTGCACCGGTAAGGCGTACAGCTTTGAAAGAAGCTTTGGGTGCACGGGGCATTTCAATAAAGCAAATGGAAGAATGTGGGCTTCTCTCAGTGCATGAGGAGAGCGCGGATTCTTATGACCGATTTAGAAATCGCATTATGTTTCCTATCGAAGATTTGCGTGGACGTGTGGTGGCTTTCGGAGGGCGTGCATTAGAGAAAGAGGCACGAGCAAAATATCTCAATAGCCCTGAAACAGTGCTGTTTCATAAAGGAAATATACTTTATAACGCGGCAGCAGCTCGCAAAAACAGTCGCTTTGTTGGCGATGAAAAAATTCATTCACTCCTTGTTGTTGAGGGGTATATGGATGTCATTGCATTGACTAAAGCTGGTTTTGAAGGAGTTGTAGCGCCCTTAGGGACAGCATTAACGGAAGCGCAAATTGAGCTTTTATGGCAGATGGGGAAGGAGCCTATTTTGTGTTTTGATGGTGATGATGCTGGTTTAAAAGCTGCTTTTCGTGTTGCTGATCGTGTGTTGCCTCTTTTAAAGGCTGGGGTTTGTGTACGCTTTGTTTTGTTGCCACAAGGGAAAGATCCTGATGAAATTGTTTGTGCTGGTGGAGCACAGCTTTTTTCTTCTTTTTTGCAAAAAGCTATTCCTTTGAGTGAGCTTTTATGGTGGCGTGCTACCTATGGAAAGCATTTTGAAATTCCAGAGACACGAGCAGCGCTAGAAAAACAACTAAAACAACAAATTTTTACGATTAAGGATGAAGATGTCCGTCGTTATTATTTGCAAGATGTAAAAAAACGCCTTTTTGATTTTTTTCGTCACTCTTTTTCGAAAAAAAGGGGGGAAGGGCGATATGGTCAATCTTCACCAAATAGGACCTTTAAAGATCAAACCTTTTCTCTGTTAGCAAATTCTGAAATAGTACGAAATTCTTCGCAATCTATTCCTTTGCGTGAAGCAGTGATTTTACTCACTTTAGCTTACTATCCTGAGTTGTGGTATGAAAATTTTGAAATTCTTTCTGAGTTAGAATTAAAAAATACGCAATTGATCATTTTTCATCAAGCTATGTTGGAAATTCTTGGGAATCAACAGCTTCATGATAAAGAGACGATGGTTGCATTCTTAGAGAAAAGAGAACAAAAGGCTCTGTTAGAGCGTATGAAACATCTTGTACAAAATATTGGTATGCGTATTATCCTTGGTGGAGCCCCTTTAGAAGATGCGCGTGCTATATTAAAACAAGCTGTCTACTTGCATCTTCAAGAACACCACCTACATAAGAGGTTACAGGATATTGAAGAGCAACTTGTAGAAAATCCTAAGAGTGAGGTTTTTGATCTGCTTCGTGAGGTAAAAAATGAGTTGGAGCAGATGCAGGCAACAGAAGCGTTAATTGAAGGGTTTGGAAGTTGGTTGGATGAAAAAATAGACGGGAATACACAAGATACGATAAAATGATTCGCTTTTTTAATGCGAATCAGTCACTTAAATTTTAGATGAGGAAGTTTATGTGGAGTGACATTTTATAAAGATGACAATTCAATTTTAGAAAAAGCGGGTAAATTTTAGGAAAAGCGGGAAATTGGTTCTTACGATAGGGTACAGAGATTATCTCAGAAGGGCTGAGAGGTGTCGGGGAAACTTCTGGAGTTTTCCCGCGTTTTTGTCTGGATGTCAAGTTTGTCTAGATGTCAGGGCGTATACAAAATGTATTCTTTCCAATGGTAATCTCTTAAAAGGAAGTATATATGAGTAACTATTGGTATTTTAGTGAGAACAAACAAACTGGTCACATGGAAACTATGGTTACATGGAAACTGTGAGGTGATCGAGTGGAGTTATGGTATGGCAACAAAGGTTAAACAGAAAGATAATGCAGAAGTAACAAGCCTAGCGAGTTTGGATAGTCCTCTTCTTGATTTTTCTGATGATGCCATCAAGAAAATGATTAAACTTGCCAAAAAAAATGGTTACGTAACAATGGATGAACTCAACGCAGTTCTTCCTTCTGACGAGGTTACATCCGAACAAATTGAAGATATCTTGGCGATGTTCTCTGAGATGGGGGTTAATGTTGTGGATGATGAGGATGAAGTTGAGTCTGAAAATTATGAAGAAGAAGTTACGGTAGAGGGGGGGGATTTAGTAGAAGCCTCTAGCCACGCAATTGCAACGACAACGAATAAACGCGAAGTAACAGATCGTACGGATGATCCGGTGCGTATGTATTTGCGTGAGATGGGAGCTGTTGAGCTTCTTTCGCGGGAGGGCGAAATTGCCATTGCTAAGCGTATTGAAGCAGGGCGTGAGACAATGATTGCAGGACTTTGTGAGAGTCCTTTGACTTTTCAGGCTCTTATTATCTGGCGTGACGAGTTAAAAGAGCAGCGTATTCTTCTTCGTGAAATTATTGACCTTGAAACGACTTATGCTGGTCCAGAAGCAAAGCAGGCTCCTGTTATTGAGCGAAGTAAAGTTGGTAAGACAGAAGAAGAAAAAATGTCTTCTGGTATACGTAATATGGGGGAGAGCGCAGGAGAGAGAAACATTGAAGATGATGATGAAGAAGATGATGACGATGTTAATTTATCGCTTGCTGCAATGGAAAATGAACTTTGTCCTCAAGTTATGGAAACATTGGATTTCATTGCTCAGACCTATGTGAAATTACGAAAATTACAAGATCAGCATGTTGAAAGCAGTTTGGCAGAGCGTAAAGAAGGGGCTCTTACTTCTTCTCAGAAGAAGAAATATATGCAATTAAAGGGTGAGTTGATTCAAGCAGTAAAATCTCTTTCTTTAAACCAAAATCGTATCGAAGCTTTGGTTGAACAGCTTTATGACATCAATAAGAGATTGATTCATAATGAAGGTAAGCTGAAACGGATTGCCAATAGCTATGGCATTGGCCATGAGGATTTTTTAAAAGAATACCAAGGACGTGAATTGGATGCAGATTGGATGAATTATATTGCTGCTTTGCCTACACCTGGTTGGAAAGAGTTTTCGGTGCGTGAAGCAAAAGAAATCCAAAAATTGCGGAGTGAGATACAAAATCTTGCGCAAGAAACGGCTATTTCGATTGGTGAATTTCGTCGGATTGTTATGCAGGTGCAGAAAGGTGAACGCGAATCAACAATTGCAAAAAAAGAGATGGTGGAATCTAATTTACGTCTTGTCATTTCAATTGCAAAAAAATACACTAATCGTGGCTTGCAGTTTCTTGATCTTATTCAAGAGGGCAATATCGGTTTGATGAAGGCTGTGGATAAGTTTGAATACCGGCGCGGCTACAAGTTTTCAACTTATGCAACATGGTGGATTCGTCAGGCCATTACGCGTTCAATTGCTGATCAGGCACGCACTATTCGTATCCCTGTTCATATGATTGAAACAATTAACAAAATTGTTCGTACCTCGCGTCAGATTCTCCATGAAATTGGACGAGAACCAACACCAGAAGAATTATCTAGCAAGCTTTCTATGCCGTTAGAAAAAGTACGAAAAGTTCTTAAAATTGCAAAAGAACCTATTTCTCTCGAAACGCCTGTTGGTGATGAAGATGATTCCCATTTGGGTGATTTTATTGAGGATAGGAATGCGTTATTACCAATTGATGCTGCTATCCAAGCTAATCTGCGAGATACGACAACACGCGTTCTTGCTTCATTAACACCGCGGGAAGAACGTGTTTTGCGGATGCGTTTTGGAATAGGGATGAATACCGATCACACATTGGAAGAAGTGGGACAGCAGTTCTCAGTTACAAGAGAGCGTATTCGTCAGATTGAAGCAAAGGCACTTCGTAAATTGAAACATCCTAGCCGTTCACGAAAATTGCGCAGTTTTCTCGATTCTTAAATAAAGGAATTCGTGTGCATTTTAATAACTTCCTCCTTCTTCTTAATGAAGGGGGAGGTGCGTCACGTTGTACTTGGATGCTTTCTTGAGAAAAACATAGGAAGAATTTGAACAATCTAGAAAGTTTGCGATGTTTAATGGTTCTCTTAGCTTTGGGGCTTTGTACTTCTCTGTCTCAAAAGAATAGATATAGGGCAAAGGGTGGTTATGAAGTAGAGAGAGGCTTTCAAGAAATGAATGATAAAAACATTCTCTTGTGTGTAGCGCGGTTCGTTTTTTAAGAAATAGAATCTATTAGGAATAAACTTATATTGCAACATACGGAATTTTTGATGAAAAATGGGTATTCTTTGCGGAATTTTTCTATCATTTTAGGTGACGCATTTTACTCTTTGTCAGTTTATAAAGAGATGTTTCAATAGGTTACGTTCATTTATATACGCTATTTTTTGAATATTCTCTTTTATTCAGATAGATTTTAAGAACATGGTGTAAAGTATACATTGAGTTAAATCTTTTTAAGAGACAAAAATAGATGAAATTATAGAAATTAAATGTTTCATTTTTTATAGATCGTCTTAATTAAAAAAGGTGTGTCTGAGTTTATGAGTGGAGAACTCCCCTTTTGGAAAGTAAAAAAATTAGAAGAGATTTCCATTTCTGAGTGGGAGAGCCTTTGTGATGGCTGTGGCCGTTGTTGTCTCCATAAAGTTGAGGACGACGATACGGGTGACCTTTATGCAACCAGTATTGCTTGTCGTCTTTTAGATGGGGAAACCTGCAGGTGTCGAGATTATGCTCATCGTAAATCAATTGTACCAGATTGTATATCGCTAGACATTCCGACAGTTAAAACAGCCCGTTGGCTTCCAGAAAGTTGTGCTTATAGATTAATTTATGAGGGAAAAGATCTTCATTGGTGGCATCCATTGGTATCAGGAGATTGTCAGACGGTACATACCGCGCGTATTTCTGCACGCGAACAGATAGAGGTTTACGAAGACGAATTATTATCTGAGGAAGATTATCTTTATCACATTACTGCTCTTCTACGTGAAGGCCAGTAATGTGATTTTTTATACAACAGTTGGTGACTTAGTCGATTGCAAAGACTACAGTGACGCTCACATTATAATTTAATTCACCACCTGCAAAATTTGTATTTGCGTAGCTTGCATCTGCTGCTCTACTCATGAGACGTGGTGCTGGATGGTAGTAATCATCCTTTTCATTGATTTCAATAATTTTTCCTAATTTTAAATCGGCAGCTTGTGCTATCGTTTGCGCTTTTTCAATGGCTTCAGTAATGGCTTTTTTACGTGCTTCTTGATAAAATGGCTTTGTATCTGCGTTGGTAAAAGTAATGCCGTTAACTGAATTAACACCTAGTGTCATCGCTTGATCAAAGATTTTACCAGCATTGGTAAGATCACGAATGCGCACGGTTAAAGAATTTGAAACATGATAGAGTTTTTCATTATTCTTTTTTTCGTGGTGTTTATCAGGAGTTGACTGATAAATGGATAAGCCTGATGTTTGCAAATCATTTGCTTGGATGCCATTGTTTTTAAAAGCTTTTATAATATCATTGATGGATTGATTATTGGAAGCTAATGCCTTTTGGGCAGTTTTGTCATAGGTAACAACGGCTAGATTAATAATGGCCATATCCGGTGCTGCTTGACTTTCTCCGGTTGCAGTCACTGTGATTGTTGCATTTTTTATTTTGTTTGCTTCAGCATGTACAGTCAATGAAGTGGTTAAGAGTGTGAATGCTAATATAGCTGTTTTAACCAGAGACCCCTTCAGTGGTTGAACTTTCTTTTTTATCATATCTATTCCTTTAATATTTATCAGTTTATTACTTTCTCATTTTTGAGAGTTTTTGTAAAGAAATTAGAGCACTAGAAAAAAAACCAATAGAAAAGAGAAAAAAAGAGAAAAAGATGGGTTATAATCTGGGTCAGCTCTTGTATCATAAGGCATTTTAGTTTAGAGAGAAACAACCTATTTGGGGCCTGTAGCTCAATTGGTTAGAGCCAGCGGCTCATAACCGCTTGGTTGGGGGTTCGAGTCCCTCCGGGCCCACCAATAGGGAAATGTCCAATAGAAAAATGGATAGCTTATATAAAAGTTTTGAGATTCTACCTTTTTCGTTTTTTATTTATTTTACTGTTTGTTCTAGAAGCCTTTAGTCGTTGTTTGTTGCAGTTTTTTCTCTCAGTCGCTTTAATATGATGGTATGGTTTCTTATTCTCATCAAAGAAATTCTCTCATTTGCAACATTGTAGCATTTGGATTAACTGATATGTGTCGCTATTTACTTTCTTAATTCATACTACTGTTTTGTACTTTTTCTGTATGGTGTTCTTCATAAAATAGAAGGCTAAAAGCTTTATTGGATAAGTTTATTTATACTTGTTCTGCAAATAAACAGATCTCAATAAAACCAATTTTAAAGATTGTACCTGTTCAGAACAAATGGCTCAAAAAACATTTAGTGTAAATTTGCTTTTTTCTAAGTGATGTTAATGTCTTTTAGATGTTTGAATAGCATCATCGTGATGAAAGGTTAGTATATAAGAGAATCTGATTTATAGACATTTATATGTATCATGGGGACAACGATGATAACATTTGTTGATATTTTATTTTTGAGAAATATTGTTCATAGTGACGGTGGCGTGTTCTCTGAAAAGAATTTCATTAATTGTTCTTTGAACAGTTAATTGAGTGATTGTTTCTATCGCTTTGCATCATCCAGATTCTATTGTAATAAGCATTTTATTATTCTGTAAGAAATGTTTTCTATGATATTGGAAAATTCGTTAAAATGCCGTTTTCTGTCTTTGTGTATTTTTTGCTTGATGTTTAAATTATAGAGTTTTCGTGTGATTCGCATTATTATTGAAGAGCAAACGTCTTTTTTTGATTTTACTCTCATAAGGAATTGGCAAAATTGCGGTAAACCTAGCACTTTTTTGTATTGTTAACATTTTTTCGTATTGATCATGTAGAGAGTTTTATCTTTGTTATGAGTTTTTTGCTCTTATGAAAAATTATTGGCAGGGAGAGTGTTTTTTTGGAAGAAGTATACTTCTTCTTCAAAGTCATACTTTGAAAAGATAATTCTTCATTTGCATAAGGAAATTTCTCTCTTGTTGTAAATCTGTATACAATTTACGTACAAAAATTGTGCGTGGTGATTCGTTTTATTTTTTAATAGTATCATTTTTGCTTATGATAGAGACTTATATTAGTATTTACGAGGTGCGTTTAGAGGGGAGGTTACCTGTAAACGTGTTACAGAGTTTTAGGTAGTGTGGCTCTGTTTATAAGAATTTATTCCTATAACATTGTTATATTCTTGCTTTGCAATATTGTTAAAAAAACATAGATGGTGCTATGTAGAATAAAATTGTGATGTATTTTTTTCAAAAAAGCTTTTTCGTGTTCTCTTATATAGAGTTCAGGAGTGTCTTCAGGGATATTTTCACATTAGTTTTTATTGGTCCGAATCGCAAGATTTGCGTAACATTATTCGCGTTTTTGATAGATTATACCAATTTTCATAAGAAGGTCTGGATCGTGTGATGTTTTCTGTTTCACCATGGTACATGACTAATAGAACTTCATCTGATTTTGTAAAATAAGTTTGTACACAATTGCTTCCATACTGCCTATTGCAAATATTTTTTTCTAAGGTATGAGATATATTTAAACGCTTTAGCGTTATATAGTTTGACTACACGGAGTATGACTATGAAGAATGATAAAAAATTTGAAACAACTTTATCTGATATTATTGTGAAATGGGAGTCTTTATCAACGTCTCAAAAGCAAGCGATATTAGATAAAGTAGAAAATTCTACAGATTCTGCTCATTCAACAGAACATTTAAGGCTTCAATCTTCTTTTTATCTCCAGACGAAATCAAAGTTATGAGTTTTAAATCTTCATCGGAGATGTTGAAACCAGTTATTACATATATGGCACTAGCATTTCCCAGTGTGTTCAAAATAGCCATGAGTTTATCTACAGAAGGCCTCTTTCCCCCATTTATCATTTGTTGGACGTAATTTTGTCCACAGCCTGCAGCTCTGCTTATTTCAATCATTGTTCGTCCGTCACTTTTTATTAATTCAACTAAGCGTTGGAACCAATCTTTTTCAGTCTTTGTCATTTTTAGACCTTTACATATTTACGCTATAGCGTTAATATTGCGTTGCGAATCCAGAATATATGATACAAGGAGCGTGAAAATATCCATGTGTAGCTCTTCGCTAAGGAAGCATATAGAGTTGTTTTTAACTAATAACAAAATGTCCCCATACACTTTCAGATTCGAATCAATAAAAATGGTTGCTTAGTTCCACGGTTGTGAAAAAGTAAATGTGTATACCAGAAAGGGCGATACACACTCGTATGTTTATGAGATTTCACTATGATAGTATACGTAGCAGCATTATAAATCAAGATATACCCCAACATCAGAATTTGTAAAAAAAAATTCTGCGTTGAGGTAGTGTGTGAATATAACGAGGCTTTAGAGCTTTAAGAGATAGGATAGTGACTGTAGAAAAAATGTAAATTCATAGGCAAAGAATACTGATTTCTCCTTTATTGTAATAAATTAGATCACTATCAGATGGTATATCGTATATATGTATTAAAAAATTGGGAAATATCAAAAAAGTGATCTTGGATATTTTATTAAACGGGAAGGTAATCTGAGCTACAAAGGTGCTTGTTTGGTAGAATTGTACATTCGATCAATGCCCTTATGGGGATGAATATGTTTTGATGATGCTGCGGTTTATAATGAAGTCTGTGTTTATAATGATATTGTTATTTATAACAATGCATTAACATATGGTTGTGTAGTCATTCGTAAGAGTTCGCATGTTTATGAAAAATAAGAACTTTATCGTTATTTGAATATGAGTGGAGATGCATATGTTTACGCTAATGCGGTCTTTTTTGATCAAGTTTTAAAAGCTCAATGTATTGAATTTTATGGTGATACTCGTGATTGTAGAAAGGCTCGAGTTTATAATGATGCTTTAGTTTGTGATGATGTAAAGATTTGTGGGAAGGCAAAATTTTACAGAAATGCTGTGCTTTGTGACACTGAAGATTTTTGTAATGATAAAAAACTTTCATATATAGCTGCATTCCACATGGTGTAAAAAAAGAAGATAGGAACGATTTGGGCAAGGCTTGTATGATTGCATTGCGTCGTTAGTTTTTTTTGACGTTCCTTATTTTTTGTATTTTGTGTCAATAAATGTGTCGCAAATAATTGGTGTGAGTGTAGATTTAGCCGCTTTCAGAGATTTATTTGCGTCATTTATCAATGCTTTAATGGAGAAGATAAGAATGCCGAGAGTGATTGTTCACACTTGGAACATGCAATTTATTGCATTCTTTTTTTTAATTGAGGATGAAACAAATTGGTCAAGATGATCACTTGAGCGACAATTAAGGGAGATCCAAATGAGTGTAAACGAAATTTTATTGGGAGCAATGGTTGTTGTTTTGTTGTGCAGCGGGGCTATATTTCGATTTTCTTTATATTATCGCAGTCAAGTGAAAATTTTAAAAGAGGAATCTAGAAGAATAAAGCATGAGTTTTTAAGAGATTCTATGAAGATGACTGAAGAACGAGATAGAGCTATTAGAGAGCAAAGTATGGTGATTAAAAGACGTGACCAAGCAATTGAAAAACTGAAAAAACAAATTAAGCAATATGAAAAGAATGAAAAGAAATATAAAAAAATGCTTAAATTTGAAGATGATAAAGAGTGATTGTATTCATATTTTGCATTAAAGGGCATGGAAATGTGTTAGGAAGATTGGAATGAAGAGAGAGATAAACTTTAATGAAGCCAATTATGATACTGATGGAGAGATTGTATTGAAAGAGAATATTCAAGTTTACTCTGATTTTATGAAAACATTTAAGTTTATATGACAGAGCGTCGTTGGTCATAAAATAAGAGTTTATGATGATAAACCAATTTATAGGTATGCTAGTTATTAAAAAGCGCGTCTATATAATCCAGAAATTTTATATTATTGCTGGAACAATTTTGCATGTTCCTTTTAGATGTAAGGTGTAAATGCTACGATAGTTTCAGCTAATAGGTATAAAAAATTGCATGATAATAGAAAGAACGAGATATTTGTTTTTTATGAAGATGAAATGGATAAATCAGTTATGATTATTAGATACAGAAAAGAAATATTAAAAGATATTAATATCTTGTAGAGTAATTATATTTCATCATTGATGATTTATCTTCTCTTCATGTGCGTTTATTTTTATGAAAAATACAAGACTTAAGAGATTTTCTTTTTGATAAATGCTATAGAGATTTGAGTATGATTGAAAATAAACATATAATCTACAAGAATATGGACGTTATTTGTGAGTGTTAGAAATAACACAAAAACTTCCTCTCATTGAGGGAAAAACAGCCATCTTTCATTTGTCACAAAAGTAACTCAACATACCATTATACAAAATGAACGCTTATTTTAATGGTAAAGAATGTTAGGATTGTAGTTCTCTAACAAGAGCCTTATGTGTAATTTCTTTGATTTGTTCAATATTGATTAGGATATCTTGTTTTGTTGGATAACCTTTACTAGAAAAAGCAACTTTTTGTGCATCTCCTGAGATTAAACGCCAGTACCATTGATTGTGAACTCCTTGAAACACCTCAAAATACATGTTTCCCACCTCATAAAATAGCTGATAATTTTTAGGATAAATATTTAACTAATCCGTTTGTGAACATTAATGTATGTCTCTATAGGAAGCCGTCAATATATTCCCCTTAAATTTTCTGACCTTAAAAAATAATTTCTATGAGAGCTATTATTCTTTTAACAAGAAAAAATTTCTTGTCAATAAGATATGAATGAGAATTTTATACTATAAAATTATTTTTTTAATTTAAAGACACTATACTTTCATTTACAACGCAAATATTTTTATTGTCATTATAGAAATAAATTTTATAAATTATACAAAACCCCACCAGCACGGATAGAGTAAAAAATACTTTTCTCCATACTGGCAGAGTTTAATCACTTCTTGTTTTTTCTTTTGAAATAGACGTTTATTGATTAGCTATAACCTCTTTTTGGGATACGCTTCGAATGAGTAAATCAATGAATAAGCTAAGGGTATAAGAATTGGCCATTTTAGCTTTCATATCGATCAAAGAGGTTGCAGTTTTAGGGCTAAGACCGTTTGATGAACCTTGCCTTGATAAATATTGCTGCAATTTTTCATAAGAGCTATCGATTTTTTCTTGATTTAGTTTTTCATTACGATCACTGTTGGCAAGTGTTTCTTCAAGACCTTCAATTTTTTTAATAAAATAATTCCAGTCAAAATCACCTTTAGTATATTCGGTGTCAAACATTTTCCCTTGTCCAGTTAAAAGCCAATTAATATTGACACCATATAACGTGCGGTATGTTTGTAAGACACTAAGATTAGGTTCTCTTTCTCCACGCTCATAAAAAGCAATGGAATTTTTTGTCATGCTAAAACTTTTAGCTAAGGTTTCACGTGATGGATCGCCTAAAGCAAGACGTACATAACGTAAACGTTTTCCAAATATAGTTTTTGATTCAGTTTCAGGACGTGCCACGAATTATCTCCCTCGGTAAATCATCATGGTATAAATCATCAAATAATAAAAGCACACTATGTATTAATAATCTATGATATAATGTCAATATTATAGCTTTAATTTCTTTTTATTTTTTTATTTTCGTGGATAGAAAGCAATCTTTCACTTATTGTATTGACAATTGATATTCACTTCAAAACAAAATTCCTTGTTTGCTACATTTGTCTCTTGCTTTTTTTGAGAGAATTTTCATGTAACTTTACCATATATATTCTATACACCTCTGCATTAATAGATGCAACTTTAAAGAGATGCAAACTTTGGATTTGTACTGGGTGTGCTTTAGATGAAGTAGAAAATAAACTTTGAGGAATGATCATGGCCCTATTACGCTATTTTGGGTTTGCTTTTTTTTTCACGATTATTGGTGTCTTTTTAGGAGGGGTTATTGGTTGGTTTGAAACGGAAAGTATTACTGGTTTTCTTAAATATTTTTTTATTTGCGTTGTTTTAGGAATTTTGGAAATTTCTTTATCTTTTGATAATTCTATTATCAATGCCCGTGTTCTTAGTAGAATGAGTCCATTGTGGCGTCGTCGTTTTCTTATATGGGGCATTTTGATAGCTGTATTTGGGATGCGAATTGTTTTTCCATTATTGGTGGTTGTCGTTGCTGTTGGGATTAATCCAATTGCCGCAGTCAAATTAGCGATATGGGAACCACATCGATATGCTGAAGTTTTAACCGATGCGCATATGGGGATTGCTGCTTTTGGAGGAACTTTCCTTATGATGGTTGGCTTAAAATATTTTTTTGATTCTGAAAAAGAGGTGCATTGGCTTAATGTTATAGAGAGACCTGCTCAAAAGTTTGGGGCGCTTGTTGGAATTGATATTGCCATTGTTTTGATTTTGATCTTATTTGTTTCAGGTCAGATTGACGCAGAAAATAAAATAACTTTTTTATTGGCAGCTCTTTATGGACTTTTGACCTTTATCGGTGTTGAAGTTGTTGGTCATCTCTTGGATACTCCTCAAAAGACTTTAACAACAGTAGCTCACGGGGGGGTAGGGGCGTTTCTTTATTTAGAAGTTCTTGATGCTAGTTTTTCTTTCGATGGCGTGGTTGGTGCTTTTGCCTTTTCACACAACCTTTTTATTATTGCGATAGGTCTTGGTATTGGTGCATTTTACGTTCGTTCTATGACAATTATGTTGGTTGAATCAGGAACATTATTGCATTATCGTTATTTAGAGCATGGTGCTTTTTATGCAATTCTAGTTCTTGCAGTGATTATGTATTTGCAAACGATTATATCGGTTCCTGAAGTTTTAACAGGACTGGTGGGAATCTGTATTATTGGAATGGCATTATATTCTTCGATTCGTTATAAGCATCATCAATTGGATAAACATGTTGTATCTAAGTAATGGAGATTTCTTCCTTTTTCACGCTTTTGTTTATCGCATATCTTTGAATAAAAAGAGGTCTTTCATGCAAAATAAAATACTATTTTATTGCTTATTTGCGTTTTTAAAAAGTTGAATTCATTGCATGATATATTCATGAAGCCAATAATGTATAATCCCTAGGATACTTTTTGACCTAAATATAAGGCAGAAAGATGATGCTATACTTTTACCCGCTTTCAATATTATGACAAGTTCTTGCATTAATGGTTCATAAGAGGCCTTACTGTTTTTTTGAATGATTTCTATTCATACATTGATTCTATTTGTAACGTGTAAGAGAATGATTTTGAAACAGGTTTGAAATGAGAGAATTTACGATACTCTGGACTCTTACTTAAATATGTGCAAAATAATTTATCCTTTATAAATCAGTGTATTATAATGGTAGATTAGAGAAGGATATTTTAAGAAACCATTAAAAGTTCTATACCAGCTTCGTTCATTGTTTTAAGCATAGTGTTTAGTGATCCGTTTACATCAATACCAGCACAGGCATTTAATGAAACACTGACTTTAAAACCGTATTGCATAGCGTGAAGAGCAGAAAATCCGACACAAAAATCAGTTGCTAAGCCACACATAATGAGCTTAGTAAAGCCATGTTCTTTGAGATAAACTTGTAAACCTGTTGGTGTTTTTTGATCATTTTCAAGAAAAGCAGAATAGCTATCCATTTTTTGATTATAGCCTTTTCTAAGGATAAGTTGTGCCTTTTCTACTCTAAGAGATGGATGGAACTCTGCTCCTTGTGTTCCTCGTATGCAATGATCAGGCCAAAGTATTTGAGGACCATAGTCAAGAATGACTGTATCATAGGGCTTTTTTTCAGGATAGCAGGAAGCAAAGCTGCAATGGTTTTTGGGATGCCAGTCTTGGGTTAAGATAACGTGGTCAAAATGATTTATGAGATTATTGACGGCGGGTAAAATAGCATCACCTTGTGGTACGGCAAGTGCTCCACCTAACAAGAAGTCATTTTGAACATCAATGACGATTAAGGCTTTTTTTTCCATAAATATATTCCTATACGAGATGAGCTTTTATCGTATTTTTAAAAAGCTATATGTCGTCTTGAAGTTTTGAAATGAGTTGCTGGATATTGATATTATTTTTATAATTATCAAGCCAAAAGAGGGGGATGGATAAGTTTTTACAATTGGTTTTATAGTTTTTTACGAATTGTAACCACGTACCAATGGGAAGTGCACTGTATTCATTTGTTGCTATGTGTTGATGCAGAGCTTTCATGATCATTGGGCTTGGGACGTCAGATCCCATAAGGCGGCGGTCGTTTTGTAAACGTAATTTAAGCCATATCAAGGCAAGGGGTGAGGTCCATTGCTTTCCGTAGCAAAAAATCGATGAAAAAAGAGAAGGATTTTTTACTGCGTAATATAAAGCCCATAAAGCGAGAAAAGAAGGCGCATAGAGAATTGCTTTTCTTTGTGGTACCATATTACATTGATAAGTCGGTTTAATACGATAAAAATACAATGTTATATCTGGTATGGAAAAGAGAGGCAAGGTTTGATAACAGGTTTCAGGGACAGCTAAAAAGATTTGCTTTTTGCTCTTTAGGGAGATGTTTTTTTGCATTCAGGACCATACTGGGGCTTGTGAGATTAGAAAAAATGTACCAATATAAAGCGAAAAGCTTTTGATACGATGTAAGTGCTATTTACTGTACTGTTTCAAAAAGCAAAAGCAGTTTTTTTCAAAATCCTAATCTTTAATATCGCATAATATAAAGAGAAATTTATGGCACGTCAATTTATCTATCATATGGCTGGGCTTAACAAGTCTTACGGCAATAAAAAAGTTCTAGAAAATATTCATTTGTCTTTTTATCCAGATGCGAAGATCGGTATTTTAGGGCCGAATGGTGCAGGGAAGTCAACTATTTTACGTATTATGGCTGGGCTAGATAAGGAATATACGGGAGAAGCATGGATTTCTGAAGGAGCACGCTGTGGTTATCTACCACAAGAACCTTTGCTTGATGCGAGCAAAGATGTGCGTGGTAATGTGATGGAAGGTGTTGCAGATAAGCAGGCAATTCTTGAGCGTTATAACGAATTGATGATGAATTATAGCGAGGAAACGGCTGATGAAAGTGCACAGCTTCAGGACATTATTGACAGTCAGAATCTTTGGGATTTAGAAAGTCAAGTGGAAATGGCTATGGCTGCTCTTGGTTGTCCGCCAGCCGATGGGGATGTAACAAAACTTTCGGGTGGTGAGAAGCGGCGTGTTGCACTTTGTAAATTGCTTTTGTCAAAACCTGATTTATTACTTTTGGATGAACCGACAAACCATTTAGATGCTGAAACGACGGCTTGGCTTGAGAGGCATCTACGTGAATATCCAGGGGCCGTGCTTTTGATAACCCATGATCGTTATTTTCTCGACAATGTCACGGGTTGGATTTTAGAGTTAGATCGCGGTAGAGGTATCCCTTATGAAGGGAACTATTCTGCTTATTTGGGGGCTAAAGCCAAGCGTTTGGCTCAAGAAGGTCGTGAAGAGGCGGCGCGTCAACGTGCGTTATCCCGTGAGCAAGAATGGATCGCTTCTAGTCCAAAGGGGCGACAAGCAAAGTCAAAAGCTCGGATTAAGGCTTATGATGAGTTGGTTCAAGCAGCACGTGAGCGCCGTCCTGGAGAGGCGCAAATCATTATTCCTATTGGAGAAAGATTAGGACAAGTTGTTATTGAAGTTGATAATCTCTCTAAAGCTTATGGCGAACGTGTGTTGATTGATTCTCTTTCTTTTAAACTTCCTGCTGGGGGTATTGTTGGCGTTATTGGAGCCAATGGTATGGGAAAGTCGACCTTGTTTAAAATGTTGACGGGACAGGAACAGCCTGATTCAGGTCAAATACGTATCGGTGAAACAGTTCACATGAGTTATGTAGATCAGAGTCGCGATTCCTTGGTGGGGGATAAAACTGTTTGGGAGGAAATTTCTGGTGGAAATGACATTATTAAATTAGGCAAATATGAGATGAATAGCCGCGCTTATTGCGGGGCTTTTAATTTCAAGGGGGCAGATCAGCAGCAGAAGGTGGCAAATTTATCAGGAGGGCAGCGCAATCGCGTACATTTGGCGAAACTTCTAAAAGAGGGGGGGAATGTGCTTCTTCTTGATGAACCGACAAATGATCTTGACACTGAAACATTGGGTGCATTGGAAGATGCATTGGAAAATTTCGCTGGTTGTGCAGTTATCATATCGCATGATCGTATGTTTCTTGATCGATTGGCAACACATATTTTAGCCTTTGAAGGTGATGGTCATGTAGAATGGTTTGAAGGTAATTTTGCTGAATATGAGGCTGATAAAGTTCGTCGTCTTGGGGCGGAATCTCTTAATCCTAAGCATGCAAATTATAAACCTCTTACACGCTAGAATTTTTTTTATCTCAACTTTGTTGGAATAATAGTGTATTTTATTGCGTTTGTTATTTCATAAATAAAGTGTGTGTACTCTGTGGGAGTTTTTATTCATTGAAAAGAGTAAGAGACACTTTATGAAATTATGACCTAAATAGGGTTATTCTACTCATGATATATAACCGGTTATTTTTTGTAAAACTGCAATGAAAAGGAGGGGATGAAGAGTATAGTACTATTTCTACGAATGCTCTGGTCATTGAGCATTATCATCTTTACTTAATAAAAATGCAAGCTGGTATTATTATGTTATTTTTTACTCAATAGTATGCAGTTCTTGTTTTGAGGTGGGCATAAAAGGTATTTTTATCCATCTGTCCCCTCCGTTTATGAGCTGTAAGAGAATGATTTGGATTGATTTATCATGAATAGATTTGAAATGAGAAAAATTTACGGTATTCCGGTTTTTTATTCAAGTTAAAAATGAATGAATTATTATTATAAATCAATGTATTCTCATTATAACGAGAAGCAGGGAGATAAGATCTGTTGGTTTTTTACATTAGCCTATTTTTTTCATAGTATGATAAAATGACAAGAACAAAATAGATGAGAATATGCGCCTTATGCTTGACTTTTTTTCCTATAAACAAATGTTTATAGGAATGTTTAGGGGATATTTATGAAAAAAAGTGCAAGTTTAGATGCAATGATTGTGCTGTTGAAAGCGGTCGCAGAAGTAAGCCATTTACGTGTTCTTAGGCTCTTACATCATGAAGATTTAACAATTCCTGATTTTATTTTTATTCTTGATCAGTCGCAAGCGTGTATATCACGATATTTACGTTTATTGTACGAAGCACGATTGATTGAGCGTTATCAGAAGGGGGATAGCCTTTATTTTAAGCTTTGTCATGATTTTTGGGGTAAAGACATTGTGATGGGTGTTCTTTCGGCTTTGCCAAAGAATGATGTGTTGTTAGCGCATGATTTAGAACGTTTGAAGGATGTTAAAAAGCAGCGTCAAAAAACGAGGAAGAAGCATTTCTTACAAAATGCATTGCAATGGGATGTATTACGGTCATCCTATATGGCAGATCATGGTGTAGAAAACGCTTTACTTGAAACCATTGGCGATAAACCATTTCAGACGATGCTGAATATTGGAAGAGGTGGAGACTCTATCTTAAAATTGTTTTCTAATCTTTATACGCATGCGGTTCAAGTCGTGCTTGATAGCAATGTTTTTCACTTGTCTGTTGGAGATACAACTTTTGATTTAGTTATTCTTCATTGGGTTTTACATTTTCTTGAAAATCCTGAAATATTTCTTCATGAGATATCAAGCGTTTTGCGTCCTCATGGCCGTTTATTGATTGTGGATTTTGGTTATCATGAAATTGAGCCTTCATATTCTGATCAAGTGCATATGCGTCTTGGATTTTCGGCTTTACAAATAGAACAATGGCTTAAAAATTCGGGACTTGTTCTAGAACAAACGGTTTGTCTTACTCCTATACAAAATGAAAACAGTGAGGAGGGGATGGTTACGCTTTGGCTTGCTCGTGATCCGCGTTTATTGGTTGACGATATCAAAGATAAACAAGTAGATTTTGCATAAATCGCGTTTGTTAATGTGCTTTATTCTCTGATTTTTCTCAAGGAATAGCGTAAAGATAAAACTTTCTTCAATCATTGATAAGCTATTGTTTTTTACATTTGTATTATGTTTTTATATGGGAGTATTGGTGTTTTATAGCGGCGTGTAGGCTGTATAATGAAGCACCTTCTATAGAGTTAAGCCTATGAGGATCATTATTTAAGGTGTCTTGATATTATATTTTATTAGCCAATATATTGATTTTAAAAGATCATTGATTTTTTTAGACTCAATAAGAGGTTTGAATACAGGAATATTTTTTCATTTCAAATTTCCTGTTTCAGAATCCAAAAGAGTCTGTTTGTCTGTTACAAAAGAAGGTATTTATCTTAATGATACCGTTTGTAAAAGAAAATACATCTTTCATACATTTTCTAAATGTGAGAGCGGCTGCAATATGATATAATGCCGCACAATATAATATAGTGATGGCTCATACCTTCATAAATGTCAAAGATGGTGGTGCCCAATAGATTTTAAAATGTCTCTTTAAAACAGATTTTTAGATAAGAAGTACCTTAGAATTTTTAGTGAGGAGTGCAAAAAGATGCTCTAAAAAGACGAAAAAGTAAAAAAGTGAGACAATGCATGATTTTCATTATTTAAAATACAGCGTTATGAGCGTGTTTGAAAGTCGTAAAGGCAAATGAAAGGGATGGTAAAGATAGCAATAGTTTTTTATCTTTGGGCTTTTATGTTTCTTCCAAAATGAATGATGGCTTTTTAAGATTTCTCAAACAGATGTAAATATTTTTACTCTAATTGGGCATATAAAAGCTAGAACTTTTCACATGGCTCTCATTTGCTCTAATCTTTATTTCAAACATATTGCTATGTTTAGAGCAGGTGTTGATTTACAAGTAATAGAAAAAGTAAAAGCTTGGTAGATGATGCCATAAAATTACTCATAAATTGGTAATGATTGGAGTGATATTCTGAATTTTAAAAACATTTTGTACAACAACGGTTATAATAACGCATCTGGCTTTACGTTTATTTCTTCCTATAAGCATTCATATATGGTGTTCATCTATGTGTTTTGCATTATATTCATAAAAATAAGATCGGCGATGATCTATGGATAGTTCGTGGCTGAAAGTAGGAAAGAAAAGCGTGATATTACACTAAAGTTTCGTATCTCTTTATCATGAGAAGTTATGAAGGTTATTAAATAAGTCCATTGTTCTTGCCAAACGTATTTTCTTTCTTTTTATGTTTGCCGCTCATCTTATGACGCAGTCCGTGGGTATAGCGTAAAATTGATAGGGCACCATCGTCTTTAGTTTAAATGAAAGTTGTAAGCCGGCATTATCGTTTTATGTTTTTTATCCATATACTTCTTCTTGTTTGTGATGTGCGATAGTATGGCTATTCATTGATTCAATAGACGAAGATTGAAAATAAGGGAACCTTACGTTCTTGAGATCTCTCATGTAAATTGTAAAATGATGAGTTATGATTGTAAATCAATGAATTGTTTACGTTAGAAGAACAGACTATAACAATTTTTGAGCATAGAAATTACTATGTGTATTATTTTACGGGATCATTTAAATGATAGAGATTAAGCAAAAATGTCTGCATTGATCTCGGTTTGTTATGTTAAGATGCGTTAGAGACTGTTGGTTATTGTAAAATGATTTATCGTGATTTGCAATGACTGTAGGGCGTGATTCGAAGCAAATACCGTTAGAGCTCTCATTTTTTCATACGATTAAGCTGTTTAAATTTTTCATTGATTGTTACATGAGGGATGTAACAATATTTTAATGATCATTTACAGAAATTTTTTATAAAAATAGATAAGATTTTATTTCTATAATTTATTGTTTTATATGAATAATTCATAGATTTCTTGCAAGAAAAAGTTTTTCATTTTTTACGGTTATTTGTGTAAGATTTTAAAAATCTACGTTTTTCTTTTTGTGGTGATTGCTGTTGGAAAAATGATTCTACTTTTACGTAGTTTGATTTTTATAGGGTGGATACGTAGAAATTACTGTTTTTTTAATTATGATCATCAGAGTTATGAAAGAAACTATTTAAAAGTTATAATGATCGTAGATTCTAATTGGTGCTTCTAGAAATAAAATTGCTTCAAATTGGGTCATTTTGAACTTTTTTTGCCTAAATTTAAACATTTTTAAATAATTTATAATTCTTTTATGTTTTTTTGCGTAGAAGATGATAAGAATTTCTTGTTGTTTAAAGAATTTTATTCCATAGCAAGAATATTGCATCGGCTATCTTAGTGGTTGATGTGAGAGGACGATCGGGGAACCTCCTCCCCCCCCCCGCGTGGATCCCCTAGATTGTCTGGCCTGACTGAGGATTTCCTCAGTCAGGCTTTTTATAATTATTTTAGGGGATGTGTAAGGTTTTATAGGGGGGAAGTGTAAGATCTGTTATTGTTTCGCCTATAGTACCTAAAGTTTTGTTAGGCGGATAGTGTTAGCGTATTCATTTTGAATAATTTGATTTTTCTTTATTGAGGCATTGTTGAATGCTATAAGGGAAATCATAAAAGGAATCTATGTTTGTATTCTGTGATCTTTAGGTAAGAGATAATGGAATCTTTTTCGCATCGTATTATTTTTGTTTTATTTGTATTTTTTATTTTTGGCGCTGTCTTTTTTGCTTCTCGAAGTAGTGTTGTTTATCAGTTTTTTTCCAGTCGCTCTTCTTTTTCTTCTCAGCAGCTTGATGTAACAGAGGAGGAGTTATTAGAGAGATTATCCGTATCTTTTCCAGATATTATCAAGCATCTTTCTAAGATGACCCCTCAACAGCAAGAGTTGTTTATTGCGCAGCTGCGTCGTGATGTAACTGCGCTTGCTGTTAAAAGTGGTCAGAGTCGTGAACAGGCTCAAAAATCTGGTGAAACTGTTGCTATGGCTCTCTCGAAAGCGATTTCTCGTCCTTCCATTGCTAATACTTATTTTTAGCTATTTTTTAATCGCGCTTTTGGGTTTTATTTTAAGGAGCAAGAGCTTTTCATGAAATCTTGAAAAGTGCGAGGAGATAATCAATTTTTAAGATAATTAACAAATTTATCTTACTCAAAAGGTAAGCAATCGGAGTATAATGGTAATGTTGCAATTATTACAGGAGAGATAGAAAGTCTATTAAGGGTATTGGTCAAGTTAATTGCATTATCAAGCGCTACAATGACAAAAGCAAAAGCGGTATTGACTATAATAAAACACATTAACTGCATTTTATATGTCAGTTATTTTTTATTTGATATGAGAAAATAAAAAATTTTTAAAGGATTTAAGCTTCCTTTGTTCTACGGATTTTAGGATATTTATCCACTTGTATTATTTCTGAAAATGAGGTGCAAGGCTAATAAGATGATAGTCTGTAACAAATAAAAAATATTTGAATGAAGATGAGAGGTCTATTTTTATTTCAAAAGGCTTTGGGGGTATTGAGCTTTCTAACATTTTTCAAAAAACAGACAAAAGTCATTGTTAAGCTTTGTTGTAGGGAAAAAGACAGATATATTTTTTAGTATATTGTTCTATAATGATAATTTATCATTTTCATCTTGAGTAAGAATCTTAAGAATTGTAAAATTCTCTCATTTTAAATTTATCCATGGTGAAAAAATTAAAATCAGGTTCTTGTACACCACAAGTAGGAGGCTTGTGTGGATAAAAGCTCTTTAAAAAAGGAATTAAAAAGCTTCTTTGAGACATCTTGAGAGCTAAAAGTCTATTGCAATATTTTGAATTGGTAAAGAGTATAATGGTTTTAGTATATTTATGAATTTTTTATGCGTAATGATGGGGGGATTTGTTGAGGTTTTATCGGACATAAAGAGTGTAGTGGGTGTTTATTAACCAGAAAGAAGTGTTGATAACGGTTTATATTTTTTGTGAAATTTTTTTGATATCGAGGATCTTCGATAAAGATGGTTTCGTCTCTATTGCTTTGTGGAATTGATCTCAATAAAAAATTTAATCATCGTATGTAAAAAATATCATATCTCTTTAAAGTGCTATTTTATAATATAAAAATCGATTGATACAATAGATATAGCAGAACTTGATAAAATATATCATTTTAGTTAATATGATATAAGTTGAGTTATAGTCTTTTAGTTTTTTTATTTGATGATATAGAGAAATCTATAATTTATGTATAAAGAGTTTTTCTTTTTATAAAGAATTTTATCTTGAAATTGTCTTAATATTTCCCTTTTCAAGCCGTTTTCTTGCTTTCTTTTTTTGTACAATACATTTGGAAATTATTCGCGGTTAGAATTTGAGAATTTTTGAGTGAGAGAAAGAAAATGCAATTTTTGAAAATCTTGTTAAATACAGCGTATGCTGTATTTTTTGTGTTTGATATAAGTTTGGCTCATAGTGTTTTAAATGTTGCAGAAACAAGAGAAGGTTTAGGGAGTGTTGCTTCTCAGATTTCTGCTCGTCCTTATGAGTTTCTTATTCAGAAACTTGCAAATAAATATAATGTTCCCGTTAATTTAGCACATGCTGTTGTAAAAGTTGAAAGTAATTATAAGGCACGTATAAAGGGGGCTGCTGGCGAAATAGGTTTGATGCAAATTAAACCCTCTACTGCACGAGGGTTGGGCTTTAGTGGTTCTGTACAAGATTTGTACGATCCTGCGACCAATCTTGAATATGGTATGCGTTATTTGGCACGGGCATATAAACTCAGTGGTGGAAGTACGTGTGGTACAATCCTGAAATATAACGCAGGCCATGCGGCAAAAAAAATGAATTCCATTTCAGCGAAATATTGCACAAAAGTAAAAACTTATCTGGCTTCATTAAAATAAAAACATCTGTTGAGAGAGGTTTGTCATAAAATATTTTAAGATGCTATTTCCACTGAGCAAAAAATGTTTTATAAACCTAGGATGTCAGTCGGCTGGGCAGCCGCGCTTGTCCAATGCTGAAATGCGGCAGGTGAGGAAAGTCCGGGCTCCATGGAAAAACGGTGCCGGGTAACACCCGGCAGGGGTGACCCTAGGGAAAGTGCCACAGAAAGTAAACCGCCTATTTTTATAGGTAAGGGTGAAAGGGTGGAGTAAGAGCCCACCGCGCATTCAGTAATGAATGTGGCAAGGTAAACCCCACCGGGAGCAAGACCAAATAGAAATGACGTGCAATTAATTTGCAGCCGATTTCCGGGCGAGTCATTCGGGTAGGTTGCACGAGGCGGATGGTAACATCCGTCCCAGATGAATGGTTGCCATGTAAAGTGTAAGCTTTACTATACAGAACCCGGCTTATAGGCCGACTGATATTTCATGATTATACGCGGTATTTTATAAGATCGATTCCATATGTGCTTTCATGGAGTCGGTGTGTTTGAAATGTATCTTTGAACAAAGAATATTTAAAAAAATTATAACATTTCTTTAAGCATAATGCGTTAGGATGCGTATCGGGATAACTTTAGCTTTTTGTTCATTGTGATTGATGTGAAAGTTGAAAGTTGAGTTATTCTGATATCAATTACCATGAGAGAGCTGTTGATTTGAAACAGCATAACTTCAAGACGGATTATTTTGATAAAGCAGGATCAAAGAGCTGAACGCCATATTCCAGTGTTGTTGCAGCCAGTTTTGGCTGGGCTTATGCCATTGGTTGGAGCAAAAGTGATTGATGGCACCTTTGGTGCTGGTGGTTATACGCGTGCTTTATTAAAGGCAGGGGCACAGGTGATTGCTCTTGATCGTGATCCTTATGCTATTAGTGCGGGACAATCGCTTGTTGATGAATTTTTTCCACGCCTTCGTTTGGTACACATGACATTTTCACAGCTCGATCGTGTCGTTGAAGAGAAGGTGGATGCGGTTATTTTGGATATTGGTGTCTCTTCAATGCAGCTTGATGAAGCAGAAAGAGGCTTTTCTTTTCAAAAAGATGGTCCCTTAGATATGCGAATGGCTCAGACTGGTTTTACAGCCAGTGATGTTGTCAATCATTTAAAGGCAAGGGATTTAGCGCGTATTTTTAAGATATTAGGAGAAGAGCGTTATGCGGGACGAATTGCACGGATGATTGAAAAGCGTCGTGTTGTTCAGCCTTTTTTACGTACGGGTGATTTGGCGTATGCTATCGAAGCGTTGGTAGGGCGTAAGCCGGGAGAGCGTATTCATCCTGCAACACGTGTATTTCAGGCTCTTCGTATCTATGTTAATGATGAAATTGGTGAATTGGCGCGTGGTTTATTTGCTGCTGAACGCGTTTTAAAAGCTGGAGGCCGTTTGGGGGTTGTCAGTTTTCATTCTCTTGAAGATCGTATGGTCAAAAGATTTTTTTCGGCTCGTTCTGGAGAATGTGGGAGATCACGCTATTTGCCTGAAATAAAGGCTGCTCCAGCAACATTTTTTCCGTTGTTTAAAGGTGGGATAACGGCAACCAAAGAGGAGTTACAAAAAAACCCTCGTTCACGTTCTGCGCGGTTGCGTATTGGTGTACGGACTGAGGCAGAGGCTCTTGCAGAAGATATGAAATTATTTGGTTTAGCAGAGATTGTCAGTTTTGAAGGCAGCAAGAAATGACAGTTTTTCGTACATTTGATATGATTTTAGTGATGATTATGATTTGTATGGCAGGTCTTACTTATAAGGTAAAATATGATGTTCAAAAACGAATGAACGAAATTCGTCATCTTGAGCATGAAATTGCTGCAGCAAAAAATACGGTGAGTTTGCTTCATGCTGAGTGGGCTGTGATGATCAAGCCTTCGCGCATGCAAAAACTTGCGAAACGTTATCAAAAAGAACTTGGATTAGAAGTTATACAGCCGCGTCAAATCGTAGAATTGAAGGACATTCCGGTACGGGTACATGATCCAATTGAAGAATTGATTAAACAAAATATTTTGGAAGATAATCAAGATATTTTGGCAAATCGGCGAGATTTTCAGATGAATGGTGTTGTCCAAAAAGGCGTGCAGTGATGAAGTCGACTTTTTTATTCTTACAGAAGAAAAAGCACTTTAAGAATTCGTTGAATAATCATAATGTTTCTGTTCGTCGTTCCTATTCCAGTCGTCCACGTTTGCTTTTTTCGTTGTTCTGCTTTTTAATTTTATATGGCATCATGGTGGCTTGCCTTATTTCTTATGGGTTGGAAGGTGGACAGATTGAAGAAGCAAAGGGGCCAGGAGTTCTTCAATTGATGGCACGGCCTGATATTGTTGATCGTAATGGTCGTTTATTGGCAACAGATATTAAAACTTATTCACTTTTTGCTGAGCCACGACGTATTATTGATGTGGATGAAACAATTGAATTGCTCTCAACAGTTTTGCCTGATCTTAATTGGCAGGAAACCTATAAGCGCTTAAAAAGAAAATCTGGTTTTTCTTGGATACAGCGTGGGTTAACACCAATGCAGAAGACACAAATTATGGCACTTGGTATTCCAGGAATTGGTTTTCGGACTGAAATTCGTCGTTTTTATCCCGATGGACCTGTAACTTCCCATATTCTCGGCATGGTGAATGTTGATAATCAAGGCATTGCAGGTATGGAAAAATATATTGATGATGCGGGTTTGAGTGCTCTGCGTGCTGCTGGTCTTGCCATGGAAGAATCATTAAAACAAGTTCAGCTTTCGATTGATGTGCGACTTCAGGCAATTGTCCATGATGAACTTATTGAGGCTATGAAGCGTTATAAGGCAATTGCTGCAGGAGCGGTTATTTTAAATATACATACGGGAGAAGTTTTGGCTTTGGCATCACTACCAGATTTTGATCCTGGAAACCCTATTGAAGCTTTAAAAAGTGATCGTCTCAATCGGATGACGGCCGGAACATTTGAAATGGGATCGATTATTAAAAGTTTTACGACCGCCATGGCACTTGATTCCAATATTTTTCATTTAAACAGTATTATTGATGCTTCAAAGCCAATAAAGGCAAGTAGTGGATATATGATTCATGATTTTCACGGAAAAAATCGTCCCTTAACGTTATGGGAGGTTTTTGTTTATTCTTCCAATATTGGTTCTGCTAAAGAGGCATTGGCGATAGGGATTGATAAACATCGTGATTTTTTGCAAAAACTTGGGTTACTGGATCGACTCGTAACAGAGTTGCCTGAAGTTGCTCATCCTATTGTACCACATCATTGGAAGGAGATCCATTCTATGACAATTTCTTTTGGGCATGGTATGGCAACAACACCTTTGCAAACAGCCGTTGCGGCGGCAGCTTTAATGAATGGTGGTTGGTTAATTCCACCGACATTTTTAAAACGACCAAAAGAACAAACTTTGCACCATGCAAAACGGGTTTTGCAAGCTAAAACAAGCCAAAATATGCGTTACCTTTATCAATTAAATAGTGATATTGGTTCTGGACGTAATGCAAAAGTAGAAGGCTATCGTGTAGGTGGTAAAACAGGAACTGCTGAGAAAGTTGAAAATGGAAAATATTCTAAAACAAAAAATTTCAATAGTTTTCTAGCTGCTTTTCCTATTGATGATCCTGCCTATGTTATTTTAACAATTATCGATGAACCAAAGCCAGAGGAGGGAACACGTTCAGCAACAGCGGCAATGAATGCTGGACCAATGCTTGCTAATATTGTTCGTCGCACGGCTAGTCTTCTTGGTGTAAAACCAGATTTTAAAAAAGAATATGAGCCTCTTTTAAGTAAAAAGAGCCATTCAAGTTTCGTTAAACAACGGTAAAATGAATATAAAGGTGCATCGTTATGTTGTTTGGAACAGTTTTTACAGAATGTCTTGAAGATCAGAATCTTTCCGCAATGAAAATAACAGGAATTAGTGCCGATTCTCGACAAGTTTTGCCAGGCTATGTTTTTGTCGCTGTTCAAGGAAAAAAAAGTGATGGAAGACACTATATAAATGATGCGATAAAGCGTGGCGCACGAGCAATCGTTACAGATTGTCATGCTGTTCTTGAGGATTTATCTGTTCCCATTTTACGTGTTTCTAATGTTCGTCATAGTTTAGCGTTGGCAGCTGCACGTTTTTACGGTTCTCAGCCTGAAACGGTCGTTGCTGTAACTGGTACAAGTGGTAAAACATCTGTTGTCTCTTTTCTTCGGCAAATTTGGACTCATGTTGGATTTTGTGCTGCGAGTATAGGAACAGTTGGTGTTGTTTCTCCTAAACGGAATGTTTATGGTTCTCTCACAACACCTGATCCGGTCGTTTTGCAACGGTTACTTTCTGAAATTTCTCATGAAGGTGTGACTCATGCAGCTCTTGAAGCTTCTTCGCATGGGCTTGATCAAAGACGTCTTGATGGAGTCCGTTTAACGGCTGGTGCCTTTACCAATTTAGGGCGAGATCACATGGACTATCACCGGTGTGTGGAGGATTATTTGCGGGCTAAAATGAGGTTGTTTGATACACTTTTGCCTGAATCTGCTCCTGCTTTGATTTTTGCTGATGATGTCTATTCACAAAAGGTTATTGATGTTGTTACACAAGCGCGCCGCCGTGTCTTGACAATTGGTCGTAAGGGGCAATTTATCACGATTAATCGTGTTGAACATCAACGCTTAAAACAGTGTATTGAGTGTCGTGTGGAAAACAATATCTATACATTTGATTTGCCTTTAGCTGGAGATTTTCAGGTAGCCAATGCGCTGATGGCAGCGGGGTTAGCAATTGCAACGGGTGCTTCACCTCGTAAGGTTTTTTCTGCCCTTGAAACTTTGCAGGGGGCACCTGGGCGGTTAGAGTTTGTGGGAAAGACAGAAAATAATGCGCCTGTTTATATTGATTATGCCCATAAACCAGAAGCTTTGGAGCAGGTTTTGCTTTCTGTTCGTCCTTTTACGCAAGGGCGTTTGGTTGTTGTTTTTGGTTGTGGAGGAGATCGTGATCAAGGAAAAAGACCTTTGATGGGCAAAATTGCAGCGGATAAAGCGGATATTGTTATTGTAACGGATGATAATCCTCGCACAGAAATGCCAGAAAAAATACGCAAGGATATTTTACAGGCTGTGCCAACAGCAATAGAGATAGCAGATCGCGGTGAGGCTATTTCTTATGCGGTGGAACTTTTGAAAGCTGGTGATACACTCATCATTGCTGGGAAAGGTCATGAGGATGGCCAAATTATAGGGCAGACAACTTATCCTTTTTCAGATCGTCTGAAAGCGATAGAAGCTCTAGAGGACCGAAAGAGATGACAGCTTTATGGGATAAGCAAGAACTTGTTGCTGCTGTTAAGGGTGTTGTAATGGGAAGTCTGCCAGAAACTTTTTCTGGGGTTTCCATTGATAGTCGTACTCTTGCGGAAGGTGATGTTTTTTTCTGCATTAAGGGGAATCATCTTGATGGTCATGATTTTGCTGCGCAAGCTTATGCACGAGGTGCAGGCGTTCTTATCGTTGCGGAACACCGTTTGAGAGATATGGAAAAGATAGCTGCTCCACTCATCGTTGTTCCTGATGTTTTGCAAGCTTTAGAAAAACTTGCACAAGCAGCACGCAAACGTTCAAGAGCTAAGATTATCGCGGTAACAGGATCAGTGGGAAAAACAACGACAAAAGAAGCTTTGAAACAAGCACTTGCAACGGCTGGGAATGTTCATGCGAATCTCGCTTCTTTAAACAATTGTTGGGGGGTTCCACTCACTTTAGCGCGGATGCCTATGGAGAGTGATTATGGTATTTTTGAAATTGGCATGAATCATAAAGATGAAATTCGCCCTCTGGTCAAACTGGTTTGTCCGCATATTGCTCTCATTACACATATTTGTGCAGGACATATGGGTTTTTTCAAAGATCTTGAAGAAATAGCAGAGGCAAAAGCTGAAATTTTTGAAGGATTGGATGAGGAAGGCATTGCCATTTTAAATGCGGATAGTGATTTTTTTTCTTATCTCGTTCAAAAAGCAAAGAAATGCGGTGTAAAAAAGATCTTAAGCTTTGGTGAGACTAAAGATGCTGATTATCAAGCGCATGATATACGTCTTCTAACCGATAGTTCTTCTATGATTGTGCGTATGAGGGGGCAGGATAGGGAGGTCCAAATTGGTGCTCCTGGGCGCCATATTGTGCAAAATAGTTTAGGGATTATTGCTGCTTGTGATGCTATGGGGGTTGAGTTAGAGCCTGTTTTTCTTTCTTTTCGCCATTTTTCTTCTCAAAAGGGGCGAGGTGTTCGTTATCGACTGTCTTTATCAAATGGGGGTGAATTTTATCTCATTGATGAAAGCTATAATGCAAATCCTGCTTCTATGCGTGCTGCACTTGAGCTTCTTGCTACAGGACCTGTAGGGAAAGGGGGGCGGCGAATTGCTATTTTAGGGGATATGCTAGAGTTAGGGGAGTATAGTGAAAAGCTTCATCGTGATTTAATAAAACCAATACGTCTTTCTGGTGCTAATCCGGTTTTTCTATTTGGTGAGGCGATGAAATCTTTAGTCAGTGATTTGTCTGCTGGTGTTAAGGTTCATTATGCTGAAAATATTGAGAAAATTTTATCGCTTCTTTTAGCAGAAATTTCTTCTGGGGATCTGCTTATGGTTAAATCATCCAATAGCCTTTGTTCATCAAATATTGTGACTGCATTGCTTGATCGCTATAAAGCGGTTTCTTCATAGTTTTAAGAGGTTTTTTTATTCCATGATGCTATTTTTTTCTTCGTTTAGTGATTGGCTTCCAGGTGTGAATGTATTTCGTTATATTACTTTTCGCACGATAGCGGCTATGCTTACTTCGGGGCTTATCGTCTTTTTGTTTGGACCTAGCATCATTGCTTCTCTTAAATTGCGGCAGGGTAAGGGGCAACCGATTCGTGCTGATGGTCCTCAAACACATTTTAAAAAGGCTGGAACACCTACAATGGGTGGATTGATGATTTTAACCGGCATTGTGGTATCGGCATTTTTATGGGGTAATTTATCGAATATTTACTTTTGGGTATCGCTATTGGTTATGCTTTCTTTTGGGGGAATTGGATTTTATGACGATTATCTTAAGGTCACAAAACAAACAGACAAAGGATTTTCTGGGAAAGCACGGTTAAGCTTGGAGTTTTGTGTTGCGGCCATTGCGGCTTTTGCCATTCTGCAAATTGGCTCATCTGGATTAGCTTTGCCTTTTTTAAAAGATTATCTTATCAATTTGGGCTGGTTTTTTATTCCTTTTTCTGCTTTTGTCATTGTTGCGACGGGTAATGCGGTTAATTTGACGGATGGACTTGATGGGCTTGCTATCGTTCCTGTGATGGTTGCAGCCTTATCTTTTGCTCTGATCGCTTATCTTTCTGGTAATATGAATTTTGCTGATTATCTCCAAATCCATTATGTATCGGGAACAGGTGAACTGGCTGTTTTATTGGGAGCTGTTGTTGGGGCTGGGCTTGGCTTTTTGTGGTTTAATGCACCACCAGCTGCTATTTTTATGGGAGATACTGGTTCGTTGGCTCTTGGAGGACTCTTGGGGACTGTTGCGGTCGCTACGAAGCACGAAATTGTTTTGGCTCTTATTGGTGGGCTTTTTGTTGTGGAAGCTTTTTCGGTCGTTATTCAGGTTGGTTATTTCAAATTAACAAGAAAACGCGTGTTTCTTATGGCACCGATACATCATCATTTTGAGAAAAAAGGCTGGACTGAAAGCCAAGTGGTGATACGCTTTTGGATTATTTCAATTGTTCTTGCTCTTATTGGTCTTTCAACACTTAAATTACGGTGAGATTTTGATTTCTGTTGCGTGTTATAAAGGTCAAAAAGTTGCTCTGTTTGGATTAGGGACGTCGGGATTGGCGGCGGCACAAGCATTGATCAGTGGCGGTGCGGAAGTGGTGGCGTGGGATGATAATCCTATGAGTGTGCAAGCAGCTTTTCGGCAAAATATTCCAACAAGAGACCTTCACGATGAGGACTGGTCAGAATTTGTTGCATTGATTGTAGCTCCTGGAGTTTCTTTAAATTATCCTCAACCCCATTGGGTTGTTGAAAAAGCACGAAAAAAAAATATAGAAATTATCGGTGATATTGAGTTGTTTGTTCGTGCGCGCCATCATTTTTTACAGCATTATGGTTTGTGTGACCAAGATGTTCCTTTCATTGCAATTACGGGGACGAATGGGAAGTCAACCACAACATCTTTACTTGCGCATTTGTTGGAAAAAATGGGCTATGATGTGCAGATGGGGGGAAATATCGGAAAGGCAATATTAACCCTTAAGCCCTTTGTTAAAAAACGTATCTATGTGATTGAATGTTCATCGTTTCAAATTGATCTTACTCCCTCTCTTCAGCCGACCATTGGACTTTTATTAAATCTCACACCTGATCATATTGATCGACATGGAAGTTTTGCTTGTTATGTGCAAACCAAAAGGCAGCTGGTTGCTCAGGCTTCTCAGGCTTTTATTTCAGTTGATGATGCAGCTTGTCGGGTTTTATATCAACAGTTACTTGATGAGGGGAAGCAAATTGAGGCAATTTCCAAAGATCATTCTGTTGAAAATGGTTTTTATGCAGAGGAAACGAAACTCTTTTCTGTTCGTCAAGGACAGCGCCATATGCTTGCAGATCTCGCGTCTATGGATGCTTTGCGCGGAAGTCATAATGCGCAAAACGCTCTTATGGCACTGGCAACGTTGCAGGCTTTAAAAATAACCGATCCCTTTATGAACAAGCATTTAGCAAGTTATAAAGGGTTGGATCATCGTATGCAGCAAGTGCGTAAAATGGGGGCAGTTTTGTTTATCAATGACAGCAAGGCGACTAATGCAGATGCAACAGCTCCTGCACTTTCCACCTTTAATGATATTTTTTGGATTGTTGGGGGACAGGCAAAAAAGGGAGGAATTGAGTCTCTTAGAGAATTTTTTCCTAAAATTCGTAAAGCCTATTTGATTGGGAGCGCGGCGGAAGAATTTGCTCGCACTATTGGATCTGCTTTTCCCTTTTCTATGAGCTTAACTTTGAAAAATGCGGTGTGTGAAGCAGCTGTTGACGCAATAGGTTGTAAGGCAAAAGAGGTGACGGTTCTTTTGTCACCTGCTTGTGCAAGTTATGACCAATTTAAAAATTATGAAGAACGGGGCGAAGCATTTGTCTCTTTTGTGATGCAGTTACAATAAAAAGCATCAGTTATAAAAAAATATTTTTGCGTTAAGACTCCAGAATCTTTTTTTATGTAATTTAGTTTTTAAAGTGTTTGTTAAACAGGCGGGGGAACCATATCACTTTGAAACAATTTATAAAACGGATAAGGCAGATATCATGGTTACGCGCGCAGATAGAGATCCAATTGCTAATTGGTGGTGGACGATTGATCGCTCTATCTTTGCAGCTTGTTTAATTTTAATGGGGATCGGCATTATGCTGTCTTTTGCTGCCAGCCCCACGATTGCAAAAAAAATCGGAATTGCTGATAGTTTTTATTTTGTTCGGTGGCATATCATTTTCAGCATTTTAGCATTTTTTACGATGGTGACCATTTCTTTTTTTTCAATTCCTAATATTCGTCGTTTATGTGCTCTTTTGCTTATTGTAACGCTTGCTCTTATGGTTGCAACCTTATTTTGGGGTCCAGAATTAAAGGGAGCACGGCGATGGATTGTGCTCTTTGGTTTTTCTGTACAGGCTTCAGAGTTTATGAAGCCAGCTTTTGTGGTTATGTCCGCTTGGCTTTTTTCCGAACAGATACAGCGGAGGGGAATGCTGGGATACACGTTAGCGATTGTACTTTATGCCATTTGTTGTGTGCTTCTGGTTTTGCAGCCTGATATTGGACAAACACTTTTAATAAGTGCAACATGGGGGGGGCTGTTTTTTATTGCTGGTGTGCCTCTTACTATTATTTTTCTCTTTCTTATTTTAGGCGCTGTAGGAATTGTTTTAGCTTATCTTTTTCTGCATCATGTGCGTGAGCGTATCAATGGGTTTTTGACAGGTGAAGGAGATACCTTTCAAGTGGATGTAGGACGTGAGGCTATTTTGAATGGTGGTTGGTTTGGGCAAGGTCCTGGGGAGGGAACAGTAAAACGTATCATTCCTGATAGCCATACAGATTTTGTATTTTCCGTTGCTGCTGAAGAATATGGTATTATTCTTTGTTTATTCATTATGATGCTGTTTGGTTTTATCGTTATGCGTTCATTGTATATCGCCATGAATACACGTGATTCCTTTATACGTCTTGGTATTACTGGCATAGCAATGATGATTGGCTTTCAATCCGCTATTAATATGGCCGTTAATCTTCATTTAATTCCTCCCAAAGGCATGACATTGCCTTTTATTTCTTATGGTGGTTCATCGATGGTAGCGATTGCCTTTTCAATGGGCATGTTACTTAGTTTAACACGTCGTTGGCCAGAAGCGCGTCTTTCAGCTTTTTCTTCCTCTTCTGTCTTGGATACTCCTTATGAATGATAAAAAAGTTATTGTTTTGGTGGCTGGTGGTACAGGTGGACATCTTTTTCCTGCTGAAGCCCTTTCTGTTGAATTAAGGAAGCGTGGATATGATGTTCATTTAATAACAGATGAAAGAGCACGACCTTTTGTTCGGGGCTTTGATGAAGAGCATATTCATATCGTTTCATCGGCAACATTTACACGACGCCATCCTTTTGCTCTGATAAAGACGTTTTGGTCTTTGCTAAGGGGTATGGGGCAATCGTTGGCGTTGTTTTATAAATTACGTCCTGTTCTTGTTGGAGGATTTGGGGGTTATCCGAGCTTTCCTCCTCTTTTTATTGCTGCTTTAACGAGGCGTGTGACATTTATTCATGAACAAAATGCTGTTATGGGGCGTGCCAATCGGATGTTGGCAATTTTTGTGCGTGCAATCGCTGGTGGTTTGTTGTCGCCAAAAGGCGCTTATGCTCATAAAATACTTTTGACGGGGAATCCTGTCCGTGAGGCTGTGTTGAAGGCGGCCAAAATTCCTTATCATTCTTCAGAGGGGGAAAAGCCATTTAATTTTTTGATTTTTGGTGGTAGTCAAGGGGCTTCTGCTTTTTCACATATTGTTCCAGAAGCCATTGCTTTACTCGATGATAAAAACCGTAAACGTTTGCGAATTGTACAGCAAGTTCGGGGTGACGCTGGAGGATTGATCAAAATCTATCATGATATGGGTGTACAAGCAGAGGTTGCTCCTTTCTTTGATGATATGGCTGAACGTATGGCACATGCTCATTTTATTTTGTCGCGCGCTGGGGCTTCGTCCGTTTGTGAGATAGCGGTGATTGGTAGACCTGCTCTGCTTGTTCCCTATCCCCATGCTTTAGATCATGATCAGGCTGCCAATGCAGCTTTGCTTGCTCGTGTGGGGGGAGCGCAAATTATATCAGAAAAAGATTTAAATGCACAAAAGCTTTCTTCTCTTTTAATGCACGCTTGTTGTGCGCCCCATTTATTAGAAAAACAAGCGCTTGCTGCAAAAAAAGTTGGGCAACCCCATGCAACCCGTTGCCTTGCTGATATGGCTGAATCCTTAATTGCAGGGCGATTGTTGTCAGATATAAAAGAGGAGCTTTTTAATGAAAATGCCACTTGATATAGGCGTTATCCATTTTATCGGAATCGGGGGAATCGGTATGAGTGGAATTGCGGAGGTTTTTTATAATCTTGGCTATAAAGTTCAAGGGTCAGATCAAGTTGAAAGTGCAAATGTTGAACGTTTGCGGAAAAAAGGAATTAACGTTCATATAGGTCATTGTGCTGAAAACTTAGGGAATGCAGAGGTTGTCGTTTTTTCTACTGCCGTTAAAAAAACAAATCCTGAGTATATTGCAGCAAAGGAAAGACATTTGCCGCTTGTCAGACGTGCAGAAATGCTGGCGGAGCTCATGCGATTTCGGCGTGCAATTGCGGTGGGTGGTACACATGGTAAAACAACAACCACATCAATGGTCGCAGCCCTTCTTGATGCTGGTCATTTTGATCCAGTGGTGATTAATGGCGGTATTATTAATGCTTATGGGACGAATTCTCGTACAGGAGATGGCGATTGGATGATTGTTGAAGCTGATGAAAGTGATGGTACATTTTTAAAGCTGCCTGCTGATATTGCTGTTGTTACCAATATTGACGCTGAGCATTTGGATCATTATGGAAATTTTGATGCTGTGCGTGAGGCTTTTCGGCAATTTGTAGAAAATGTTCCCTTTTATGGTTTTGCTGTTTTGTGCGTTGATCATCCAGAGGTTCAGTCTTTGGCGAGCCGTATTGATGATCGTTGGGTGATCACTTATGGTGCAAATCCACAAGCGGATGTTCGTTTTCTTAATCTTTCGATGGATGGTCAAAAAACATATTTTGATGTTCTTGTTCGCTCACGCAAAACAGGAAGAAAGATTGAGTTGAAAAATTTGCTTTTGCCCATGGCAGGGCAGCATAATGTTGCCAATGCAACGGCGGCGATTGCTATTGCGCATGAACTTGGCATTTCAAATGAAGCTATAAAAAGAGGCTTAGCAGAATTTGGCGGAGTAAAACGGCGTTTTACGCGAACAGGAAGTTGGCGTGGCATTGAAATATTTGATGATTATGGACATCATCCTGTCGAAATAAAAGCTGTTTTGCGTGCAGCCCGTGAGAGTGCAAAAGGGCGTGTTATTGCGATTGCACAACCCCATCGGTATTCACGATTGTATCATTTATTTGATGATTTTGCTACTTGTTTTAATGATGCCGATACAGTGTTGATTACGCCCGTTTATGCGGCTGGTGAAGAGCCTATTGTAGGGTTTGGTTCTCAAGAATTGGTAGAGCATATTAAAATGGCGGGTCATCGTGATGTGCGCTTGATACATGGTTTGGAAGATGTTGTGTCTCTTATCTCAAAATTTGCTCAGGCAGAGGATTATGTTGTTTTTCTTGGTGCTGGCAATATCACACAATGGGCTTGTGCGTTGCCTCATCAGTTAGCGGTATTGGATGGTCATGATAAATTTTCAGCACATTGATGGTGAGGCGCTATTGGCGCAATTGCAACCATTGTTGGGTGGTGTGAGAGGAAAACTTACACCTAATGTTGAGATGCGTAAGGTAACGTGGTTTCGCACGGGCGGATTGGCAGAGCTTTTTTATCAGCCTGTTGATGAAGAAGATTTGGCGCTCTTTCTTCAAAATTTGCCTGAATTTGTTCCTGTCACAATTGTCGGTATCGGTTCTAATCTTCTGGTGCGTGATGGGGGGGTTCCTGGTGTTGTAATTCGTCTTTCGCCAAAAAGTTTTGGGCAAGTGAAGCAGGTTTCTCCAAAAGGCTTTTTAGTTGGTGCTGGTGCGGCGGACAAACATTTAGCTGCTGCCGCTTTAGAAGCTGAGATTGCAGGTTTTCATTTTTATCATGGCATTCCTGGAGGTCTTGGAGGAGCTCTCAAAATGAACGCGGGTGCAAATGGTGTTGAAACCGCAGCACGTGTTGTTGAGGTTTATGCGTTGGATCGTAAAGGGCAACGTCATATCTTGAGTGTGAAAGATATGCATTATTCCTATCGCCAGTGTGATATTCCTGAAGGTTTTATTTTTACTGCTGCTTTATTGGAAGGGGAGCCTGGTAATAAAGATAATATTCGTGCTGCTATGGATGAAGTTGCCCTCCATAGGGAAACAGTGCAACCTATTCGTGAAAAGACCGGTGGATCAACTTTTAGAAACCCTGAGAATGGATCTGCTTGGCGCGTGATTGATGAAGCAGGGTGTCGTGGTTTACGGATTGGTGGCGCTCAAATGAGTGAAATGCACTGTAATTTTATGATTAATACAGGGCAAGCAACAGGATATGATCTTGAAGCATTGGGAGAAACAGTGCGTGCGCGTGTTTTTGCAAATTCAGCCCACCTTTTACAATGGGAAATAGAGCGTATTGGTCAATTTGAACGTGGTCGAAGTGTTTCTCCTTTTGATCCATTTCATTGATTTATTGTTCACTAAAAAGTGAAAATAAAAAATTGAGTCATTTCAAAGAGATAATAAAAAATTTCTATTAAGAATCAATAAATTAACAAAGAATCTCTTGCATCAGGCTTTTGAGTCTGATTCATTATGAAAAATGCTAGGTTATTGATTCGCAAGAATAAACTTTGTTTTTTTCTGTATGTGGTGCTGATGTGTTCTATATAGACTACATATAGTATGCAAAAGAGGGTGATTTATTATGAAAGATAAACATATAGCTGTGTTAATGGGAGGTTTTTCTTCTGAACGGTCTGTAAGTTTATCTTCAGGGGCGGCTTGTGCTGATGTTTTAGAGGCGCAGGGGTATCGCGTGAGTCGCGTAGATGTTGACACTCATATTGCTTCTGTTCTTGAACAGTTGCAGCCCGATATTGCCTTTAATGCATTGCATGGTCCATTTGGTGAAGATGGACGGATTCAGGGGATTCTTGAATATTTAAAAATTCCTTATACCCATTCTGGCGTGATGGCATCTGCTTTGGCAATGGATAAGGGACGTGCAAAAATTATCGTTGCAAGTGTTGGTGTTTGTGTTGCGCCTTCTCGTATCATGAGCCGCTTTGCTATTGGGCAAGCACATCCTATGGAGCCGCCTTATGTGATTAAACCTGTGTGTGAAGGATCAAGTTTTGGTGTTGTCGTTGTACAGGGAAATGAATCTGCGCCGCCGCATAATATTGGGGGAGCTGAGTGGGGGTATGCCGATGAAGTGATGATTGAAAAATATATTCCTGGTCGTGAGTTGACTTGTGCTGTTTTGGGGAATGAAGTGCTGGATGTGTGTGAAATTCTTCCCGATAAACACTTTCCATTCTACGATTATGACTCAAAATATAAAACGGGTGGTTCTCTTCATATTTGTCCTGCACAACTTTCACTAAATATTTACCAAAGTGTGCAAAGAATGTCTTTAGCAGCCCATCAGGCGATAGGGTGTCGAGGTGTTAGCCGTTCTGATTTTCGTTTTGATGAAAAAACAGGAGAATTGGTTTGGCTTGAAATTAATACGCAACCCGGTATGACACCAACATCTCTTCTGCCTGATATTGCAAAAGTGAGCGGTCGTACTTATGGCGATATTGTTCAATGGATAGTGGAGGACGCATCATGTATGCGTTGAGTATTAATAAAACGAATATTCCGATGGAGGTGCTTTCAGTGCCGGCTTTGCCACGTCTTTATCGTCGTTTTCTTCGGTTTATGTTTGAGTTTGTTTTTGTCAATATTCATATTCCACGCCATTTTGGTTCTTTTGCTGTTGTATGGTTGTTCTTTGTTACGGCTTTTTATGGATTTTCATCCAGTGGTCAGATGGAAGTGATCGTAAAAACAATAATATCGGATATTGGTTTTGTGGTCGTGGATGTCGATATAAGTGGTAATAAACGCTTGGCAAAGCAAGATATTTTGAAAATTTTAGAACTTGATGTTGCTCCCTCTATATTCACTTTTGATGTTGAAAGAGCACGTGCCCTTTTGGAAAAACAGCCTTGGATTCAATCAGCTAATGTTCAGAAGATTTATCCTAATAGAATGCGCGTTTCCATCGTGGAACGTGAACCTTATGCTATTTGGCAACATGAGGGCATGGTCGATATTGTTGATAATACAGGTCGTGTCATTGTACCTTTTAAAGGGAAAATTGTTCGGAATTTGCCGCTTGTGGTTGGGCAGGGTGCACAAAATGCTGCTAAAGTGTTTATTCAAGCGCTGTCAGTTTATCCGGAAATATATAATCGTGTTCGTGCTTTCGTGCGGGTAGGTGATCGGCGTTGGGATCTTGTTTTGGATAACGGAGTGCGCGTTATGTTGCCTGAAAGTGGTGCACTTGAAAGGCTTTCCTCTCTTGTTTTGTCCGGTACAATGCAAGATCTTTTATCTCGCGATATTCTCAGTGTTGATTTACGTCTTGCTGATCGAATTACTGTTTCTTTATCAGATGAAACGTTGGAGCGTTATCATGCTACTGTAGCAGAAGAAGAACGTATCTTAAAAGCGCGAAAGGCAGGAAGCCTATGATGCTGCTTAGATCACATCATTTGAGGGGACGTAAAACACGTTTTTTAACGGTTCTTGATGTCGGTTCAAGTAAGATTGTTTGTCTTATTGCTTGTTTGCGTCCTTTGAAGCATGCGCACTATTTACATGGTCGTACACATTCTATGGAAATTCTAGGTTTTGGAGTGCAGCGTTCACGCGGTATTAAATCTGGTGTTGTGATGGATATGTTTGCAGCAGAGCAATCAATACGCTTGGCTGTTGATGCGGCAGAAAAAATGGCTGGTTTGGTGGTGGATTCAGTCATTGTGAATTTTTCCTCAAGTCGATTACAAAGTGCTTTGATTAATGGAATGGTCCATTTGAATGGTCGTGAAGTCACCAAGCGTGATATGCGTATGGCCTTTTCAGATGTTTCGCGTAAAGCTTTTGATGCTGAACGTCATGTTATGCATTCAGTTCCAGTTTCTTATGTATTGGATGGAGACAAAGGAATTTCTGATCCTATTGGCATGGCAGGGGAAACATTTGGTGTCGATGTGCATGTGGTAACAGCGGAAACGGCATCTTTGCGTAATTTAGAAACTTGTATTAATCGTGCACATTTGAGTGTTGAAGCAATGGTTGCTACTCCCTTTGCAAGTGGTCTTGCTGTCTTGATGAATGATGAGGCGCATTTAGGGGCTGCATGTATTGATTTTGGTGGTGGAACAACAACATTTTCAGTGTTTTTTGAGGGAAAATTTATTCATGCGGATGCTCTTGCTGTTGGGGGGCATCATGTCACTCTTGATGTTGCGCGCGGATTTTCTATGTCTTTAACAGAGGCGGAACGTTTAAAAGTTGTTTATGGTTCAGCACTTTTAACAAGTGCTGATGAGCGGCAAATGATTAATGTAGCAGAAATTGGGAGTGAACAGCGTGAAACTCAATATCCGCGCGCGGTTCTTGGGCGTATCATTCGTGCGCGTGTTGAAGAAATTTTAGAGATGGTTCGTGATTGTTTAAATCGTTCTGGTTTTGGTCACATCATTGGTAAACGTGTTATTTTGACGGGGGGAGCAAGCCAGTTAACAGGATTGCCAGAAATGGCACGTACTATATTAGGAAGAAATGTTCGTATCGGGCGGCCTTTAGGTATTTCGAGGCTTCCTTCTCTTGCAAAAGGGGCGGCGTTTACATCTGCTGTTGGATTGTTAATTTATCCGCAATTGGTGGGTTTTGAAGAAAAAACAATGCAGGCGGCAGGAAATCATTTATCGATGGGCACGCGTGGGTATTTTCAGCGTGTTGGTCAGTGGTTGCGTGAGAGTTTTTAGTTAAGTCTAGTTGGATAAATTTCATCGCTTTGGCTTGCGGTGTCTTATGAGAAGGAAAAGAAAATGACGATTAATCTGCATCGGCCAGATATCGCGGAATTGAAGCCACGCATTACCGTTTTTGGTGTTGGAGGTGGTGGCGGGAATGCCGTGAATAATATGATAAATGCTGGTCTTCAGGGAGTTGACTTTGTTGTTGCAAATACGGATGCACAGGCTTTGGCTATGTCAAAGGCTGAACGTGTTATCCAACTTGGGGCAGCAGTGACAGAAGGTTTGGGTGCTGGTGCTTTACCGGAAGTTGGACAAGCGGCGGCGGAGGAATGTATTGATGAAATTATTGATCATCTTGCAGACTCTCATATGGTTTTCATTACTGCTGGTATGGGAGGGGGAACTGGAACAGGGGCTGCTCCCGTTGTTGCTCGCGCGGCGCGTGAAAAAGGTATTTTGACTGTTGGTGTTGTGACAAAGCCGTTTCAGTTTGAAGGCGCACGTCGCATGAAAACGGCAGAGGCTGGTATTGAAGAATTACAAAAGTCTGTCGATACATTGATTGTTATTCCCAATCAAAATCTTTTCCGTATTGCAAATGATAAGACAACATTTGCTGATGCTTTTGCTATGGCTGACCAAGTGCTTTATTCTGGTGTTGCTTCCATTACGGATTTGATGATCAAAGAGGGTTTGATTAACCTTGATTTTGCTGATGTTCGTTCTGTTATGCACGAAATGGGGCGAGCCATGATGGGAACGGGTGAGGCATCTGGTGAAGGGCGTGCTTTGGCTGCTGCTGAAGCTGCTATCGCAAACCCATTGCTGGATGATACCTCTATGCGTGGGGCACGTGGTTTACTGATTTCTATTACAGGTGGTCGTGATATGACTCTCTTTGAGGTTGATGAAGCTGCTAATCGTATTCGTGAAGAAGTGGACGCTGATGCGAATGTGATTTTTGGCGCTATTGATGACGAGTCATTGGAAGGTGTTATTCGTGTTTCTGTGGTTGCGACCGGTATTGATCGTGAAGTTAGTGATGTGGTTCAGTCCTCTCATCCTCAGATTCAAAGGCCTGCTTCTTCAATACGCAAGAGCGATCCTGGAACGTCACACAGTTCTTTTCATGTTCAGTCATCGCCTCTGCGTTCTGAGTCAATGGTAGAAGTGATCGAATCACTTGAAATAGAAAAGGGTAAAACAACCGGAGAACAGTTCCGTCCCAAAAGTCAAATTTTTGCACATCCTGTAGAAGCAATGACGACACGAAATGCGACGAATGCTGTTGCGTATGGTTCAAATGCTGTTCAGGAACAGAAATTAAATGTGCCTCGTATGCAAGTAAGCCGCGGTTCTCAACAGGCGATGACGGCTCCCGTGAGTATGGAGGCAACAGCGCATGTTCTTGATGAGATGACAGGGGTTGTGAAGCAAACAGAAAAGCCAGTGCAACCAAAACAAATGCAACAGATGCAAGCGCGCGCTCCAATGCGTATGCCTGAGTTAAAGGATTTTCCTCCTGTTGCTCATGGACAAAGTCAAAGAACATTTGTGACTGATCAAGGTCCTCGTAATCTTTGGCAGCGTTTGAAACAGAGTTTGACACATCGTGAAGAAGCTGAGCCAGAAGCGAGGTTGGAGCCTGCTGTTAGATCGTCTCAGCAGAAAGAGTCTCATGTTTACAATAAAAATTCTCAGGCGCTTTCTCAAGATGCTTCTGTATATGTTCCACGTCGTTCTGGTGAGCTGCACCCGCAGGTACCACAAGATCAGCGTACTTTTATAAGTGAAGAAGATCAGTTGGAGATACCAGCATTTTTACGTCGTCAAGCAAATTAATTGATGAAAAATGAGGTAAAGTAAGAAATTTTATTGTTTCTTTAATGATCAGTCAAAAATTATACAGTAAATATATTGCTGTTTTTTGGATAAAATACTTTGTTTTTAAAAAAACCGCTTATTATAAGCGGTTTTTTTTATTATTTACTATGAATATTTTTTATAATTTTATAAATTTTGTTAAAAGATGTACAAGCAATTTAATAAAATGATATGATGAATTTGGTACCAAAATATCAGTCTACTCTTAAAAAAGCAGTAACATTTAAGGGGATTGGCGTTCACAGTGGCTGTTTGTCAGTGGTAAAGGTTTATCCAGCGGATGTTGGATGTGGTATTGTTTTTAAGCGTTGTGGATTAAACGGAACCGAGAAAATATTTCAAGCCCATGCATCGCAAACAGGAAAAACTGAATTATCAACAGTCCTTGGAGATGGAGATGTAAGGGTTGAAACAATTGAACATTTGATGGCAGCAATTGCTGCTTATAATTTGGATAATCTTATTATTGAAGTGTCACATAATGAGATTCCTATTTTGGATGGTTCAGCGTGGCTATATTGCCAAGCTTTTGAAGATGTTGGTATTGTACAGCAAAATGCGTTGCGTTCTTATTTCATTATAAAAAAGCCGGTGCGGGTTGAAGGAGCTCATGGTGTTGCAGAGCTTTTGCCATTCGATGGACGTCGTTTTGATATAACGATCTCTTTTCCTTCTTTTGCTATTGGTAAGCAACATTTTAGTTTTGATCTTACCACACAAGGGTTTCGAGATGAATTGTCACGGGCACGCACTTTTGGTTTTATCAAAGACGTGGAAAAATTAAGGCTTTCTGGAAAGGCGAGAGGTGCTTCTTTGGAAAATTCTCTTGTTATCGACCTTAATGATAAAATTTTAAATCCCGATGGTCCTTATTGGGAGAATGAATGTGTTCGGCACAAGATGCTTGATGCGATTGGTGATACTGCTTTGCTTGGGGCACCTTTTATTGGATTATTTCGTTCTTATTGTAGTGGACATAGAATTAATGCGCAATTGGTGAAGGCTGTTTTGGCAAACGAATCATATTATGAAAAAGCTTTTTAGAGAAAGAATAAAAGGAAATTGACAAGATTTTTTTATCGTTTATTTGATTTTTAAGGGGATGATTGACCTAAACTGCTAAATTGGTTATGTGGATTTTAAAGTGATATGCTATAAAAACTTTAATAAATTGTTTTTGCTACAAGGTGATATTCTCTGGAGGCCGGAAAATTATGGAAAAATTTCATGTGTGCATTGGAAATATGACATATAGAAAATCTAACATTGTACGCAAGATATTGGGGGTGGTACTTTTAGGAAGCACCTGTATGTTAGCGGGATGTCTCTTTAAAGAGAAAAATACTCTTGATCCATCTGCTTATGTTTTGAAAATAGATCCACCAGATGTTCTCTATAATCAGGCGCTTGCTAGCCTTGAAAGTGGGCGGCTTGGGGATGCATCGAAGAAGTTTTTGAAAATTGAAAAACAGTACGCTTATACAGACTGGGGGCGTAAGTCTCTTGTGATGGGTGCTTTTACTAATTATCGACTCGGAAAGTATGATGATTCAATTAGTATGGCTCAACGCTATATTACGCTTTATCCAGGGTCAACTGACTCGGCTTATGCGTACTATATTATTGGTCTTTCTTCTTTCCGTCGGATTCCCGATGTTACGCGTGATCAACGTGATACGAAACGCGCTATTGCTGCTATGCAGCTTCTTATAGAGCGCTATCCAAATTCTGAATATGTCAAGGATGCTAAGGATAAAATCCGTTTTGGGCGCGAACAGCTGGCTGGTAAAGAAATGCAGATCGGCCGTTATTATGAAGAGGGACGGCGCTATCTTGCGGCAAGTAGACGGTTTCGTACCGTGGTTGAAGAGTATTCCGATACAAATCAAATTGAAGAAGCTCTTTTCCGCTTAACGGAAGTTAATCTTGCTCTCGGCTTAACGGCGGAAGCGCAAACAGCAGCAGCTATTTTAGGACGTAATTATCCCAAAAGTGAGTGGTATAAATTTTCTTATAATCTCTTGCAGAAGAATAAAATATCACCACGTGAGCATAAATCTTCTTGGATCTCAAATGCTTTAGGTGGTGACAAGAAGAGGGTACGTTGATTCTCTATGTTGGTACAGCTTTCGATTCATAATATTGTTTTGATCGAAACGCTCGATATTCATTTTACAGCGGGGTTGACGGTTTTAACTGGAGAAACGGGTGCGGGGAAGTCTATTCTCCTTGATGCTTTATCACTTGCTCTAGGGGGGCGGGGTGATGCTTCGCTTGTGCGTCATGGGGCTGACCGCGGGCAGGTCACAGCTGTTTTTGATGTGTCTGTTTCACATCCTGCACGTCAACTTATTCGTGAGAATGGTCTTGATGACGAGGGTGATATTATTTTACGACGTGTGCAATCAAGTGATGGACGTAGCCGTGTTTTTATCAATGATCAGGTGTCTAGTGTTGCATTGATGCGGAGTGTTGGCCGTTTGCTGGTTGAAATCCATGGACAACATGATGATCGTGCGCTTGTTGATGTTGCTACACATCGCCAATTATTAGATGCCTTTGGTGGTCTTGAAGATGAAGTGGAAAATTTGCGTCAGTGTTATCACACATGGCGTGAATTTGAGGAGCGTTTGCAACGGCAGCGTCTTAAAGTAGAGAGTGCTGTACGGGAGGTTGATTATCTTCGTGCGTGTGTAGAAGAGCTTGAAAAGCTTGATTTTAAAGTTGGTGAAGAGGAAGCTCTTTCTCTTCGTCGTGCTGATATGCTTAAATTAGAAAAAATAGCGACAGATATTAAAGAAGCGGATGATCTTTTAACGGGTCAAAAATCACCAATCCCAGTGCTTTCTAATTTGGTGAGGCGTTTGGAGCGGAAAATTCCTGAGGCGCAAGAACTTATTGCACCAGTGGTGAAATCTATTGATGAGGCATTGCATGCACTTGCAACAGCACAAGAAGGTATTGAGACGGCAATACGAGCATTGGACTTTGAACCTGATGAATTGGAACGGATAGAAGAGCGTCTTTTTGCTCTTCGGGGTTTTGCTCGTAAATATCAAGTTTCTGCGGATGAATTGGTTCAGTTGCGTGATAAAATGGATGTTGAACTGGCTGATTTTGAAGAGGCTCAGACCATATTGACACGTTTTGAAGATGAGGCAAGACAAGCACAAAAAAACTATGATATGTTAGCACAAGCGTTGTCAATAAAACGTCAAGAGGTTGCAAAGCACTTGTCTGAAAGTGTGATGGCTGAGTTGCCTGCATTGAAATTAGAGAGGGCCGAGTTTATTGTTGAAATGCAAAGTGATGCTGAAAGGCGGAGTGCAGAGGGGTGTGATCGTATTGAATATTGGGTTCGAACAAATCCTGGAACACGAGCTGGACCGATGCTTAGTGTGGCTTCTGGCGGTGAATTGTCTCGTTTTTTGTTGGCATTAAAAGTTGTTTTGTCTGATCGAGGATCAGCACCGACGCTGATCTTTGATGAAATTGATACAGGTGTTGGGGGGGCTGTTGCAGCGGCTATTGGACAACGGTTGCAACGCTTATCAGAACGTGTTCAGGTTTTTGCTATTACGCATGCTCCACAGGTTGCATCGAAAGCGCATGGTCATTTTCTTATTTCAAAAATTGAGAGTCATGATAAAGGACGCTTTGTTACTGCGATTCATAAAATGGAAGAGCATGAACGTGCAGAAGAAATTGCTCGTATGTTGGCAGGAGAACAGATTACTGAAGAAGCACGTGCAGCGGCTCAAAAGCTTCTCGCATAAAGGTAATTAGCCAGCGATAAAAATACTGGAAAGCTTGTGTTTATTGAGATTCATTTGATGAGGATGCGTGTGGAAGTCCTTATGGCAGTAACTCGTAATTTGGAATAGATTTTATGAACAAAGATGCAGTTAAAAATCTCACAGCTGTTGAAGCAGAAAGTGAATTAGAGTGGTTGGCAAAAGAAATTGCACGTCATGATGTACTTTATAATCGTGATGATCAGCCTGAAATTTCTGATGCAGAATATGATGCGTTGCGCCGCCGTAATGCAGAAATTGAAGCTCTTTTTCCAGAGCTTATACGTATTGATTCTCCTTCACATAAAATTGGGGCACCAATTTCTGAAAAGTTTGAAAAATCTGTTCATGCACAGCCTATGCTTTCACTTGATAATGCGTTTAGCTCTGAAGATGTTAGTGAATTTATTGAGCGTATTCGTCGTTTTTTACGATTTCCAGAAACACAAATGTTGGAAATAACAGCGGAGCCCAAAATTGATGGTTTATCTTTGTCTTTGCGCTACGAAAAGGGGCGGCTTGTGCGTGCGGCAACGCGTGGGGATGGAACTGTCGGTGAAAATGTGACGGCAAATGCCCGAACAATTGCTGATATTCCACAAGTTTTGCAAGGTGATTTTCCTGATATCATTGAGGTTCGCGGTGAGGTTTATATGGGGCGGGAAGATTTCCAAGCTCTTAATATAAGCCAACAAGAGAAGGGAAAGTTAACCTTCGCCAACCCTCGAAATGCGGCGGCTGGTTCTCTCCGTCAGCTTGATTCACGGATAACCGCTAGCAGAAAGCTTCAATTTTTTGCTTATGCTTGTGGTGAGGTGAGTGAAATATTGGCAGAAAGTCAAATGGAGATGATGAAAAAGCTAAAAGAGTATGGCTTTGTTATCAATCCATTAACAAAAGTCTTTAAGACTGTAGAAGACATTATTTGCTATTATCACGATATCGAAGAATGCCGTCATTCTTTAAGCTATGATATTGATGGTATTGTTTATAAGGTTAATGATTTGATGCTCCAAAAGCGTTTGGGGTTTGTTGCTCGTTCGCCGCGTTGGGCAATAGCGCATAAATTTCCAGCAGAAAAAGCAATGGCGCTTTTGGAAGATATTGACATTCAGGTCGGTCGTACGGGAGCTTTGACGCCTGTTGCACGCCTTACACCTGTTACTGTTGGTGGGGTGGTGGTGACCAATGCCAGTTTGCATAATGAGGATTATATTAAGGGAATTGGTCATAAAGGAGAGCCCATTCGTGAAGGGCGTGATATCCGTGTAGGCGATACCGTGATTGTACAACGCGCTGGTGATGTGATTCCTCAAATTGTTGATATTGTTGCTGCAAAGCGTCCAAAAAATGCTTCTACTTTTGTGTTTCCTCATCTGTGTCCCGTGTGTGGGAGTCATGCTGTTCGCGAAGAAGGAGAAGCCGTGCGTCGATGCACCGGTGGGCTTATTTGTCCTGCACAAGCGATTGAACGTATTCGTCATTTTGTTTCACGCAATGCCTTTGATATTGAAGGACTTGGGAAAAAACAAGTGGAATTCTTTTTCCATGTTCAAGATGAGGCGTTTTGTATTCATACACCAGCCGATATTTTTACGTTACAACGGCGCCAAGAAAGGTCTTTGATACGTTTAGAAAATATGGAAGGTTTTGGTATTGTTTCAGTTCGGAAACTGTATGATGCCATTAATGCGCGCCGAGAAATTCCTTTAAGCCGTTTTTTGTTTGCATTAGGAATTCGCCATGTGGGAGAGGTCAATGCACGTCGTCTTGCCCGTGCTTATCAAAATTATACAGCTTTTGAAACTGCGGCTATGGAAGCACTTATGCCGTGTGAGCAGGAAAATAAAGAAGGAAATGAGGCTTGGATGGAGCTTACCAATATTGAAGGAATTGGACCACAGGTAGGGAGTGCAATTGTTGATTTTTATCAAGAAGCACATAACCGCGAGGTTTTGTCTGTTTTGCTTGAAGAAGTAACACCTCTTGATGAGGCAACTATCATGACAGATTCTTCACCAATAGCGGAGAAGATCATTGTTTTTACAGGAACTTTGGCGCATATGTCACGCGATGAAGCAAAAGCATTGGCAGAGCGATTAGGGGCTAAAACATCTGGTTCACTTTCTAAAAAAACAGATCTTCTTGTTGCAGGACTTGGAGCGGGCTCAAAATTAGCTAAAGCTGAAGAATTAGGTGTTGAGGTTATCGATGAAGAGGCTTGGCTACAGCTGATTGAGGGGCATAATGTTTAGAGGATGTTTTCTAGAAGATGCATATGCTGTTTGTGTGGTTATCTTTCTTACATTTGGGGGAGATGGAATCAAAAAGGAGATAAAGGGGCTATTTTTTGCAAACATAGAACGCCATATACTTTGATATTTATTACGTTATTTAAAATAATTAACGTTGAACTTAAATATTAAACTTAAACTATTATGATGAAGAATATACAAGGTTATTATTAGTAAAATTTATAAATTATCATTGTGAAGCAAGGTAAAAATTGTAAATAAATATGCAGAATTTTTGAATCCAAACAGCGTAATAAGCTGGTTATAATAGGTGTTTTAGAAATACGATGCGAAGGATTACAAAATATAACGAGAGTTTCCATATAAAGAAACTAGGGATATGGTAATGTCTAGATGGTAATACCCAAAATAAGCATTACCACGTGCAGGCGTATCTCACTTTGCTTCACCTAGGTCAGTGTTTGCCATATCAGAAAAAACGTGAAGTATCTTGTAGAAATATTTTTTGTATTTCCTGACGCAAGTACATATTTTTCTCTAAAAAAAGACGGTGCTGTTTTTGTAGAAAGGGTAAAAGTTATAGGTTGCTTGATTTAAAGGGGCATTGTTGCCTCTTTTGCCCATTTTTTATCTTCTTCGTTCAAGTAAGGTGCATTAACCTGATAAACATGTGCATGGTAATCATTAAGCCATTGTCGTTCTTCTTGTGTCAAAAGCTCTGGAAGGATTAACCGTCGATCAATGGGGCAATGTGTGAGTGTTTCGAACGAGAGCATTTCTATATCTCCACCATCAATTTTTTGTGCTGCCTGCACAATCATCAAATTTTCAAGACGGATACCAAAAGCGCCTTCGCGGTAATAGCCTGGTTCGTTTGAAAGAATCATACCGGGGATGAGTTCTTGGCACCCTTTGCGGGAAATATTTTGCGGTCCTTCATGGACAGAAAGATAAGATCCAACACCATGACCCGTGCCATGGGCATAATCAAAACCAGCTTTCCATAATGCAATGCGTGCAAGAGCATCAATGTCTTGTCCACGTGTGCCTTTTGGAAATCTGATAGTTGAAAGCGCAATCATGCCTTTGAGGACAAGCGTAAAACAGCGTTTTTCTTCTTCTCCAATATTGCCGATTGCTACGGTGCGTGTGACATCAGTCGTGCCATCACGATATTGTCCACCTGAATCAACAAGATAAAGTTCACCGGCTTTGAGTTGTTTATTTGTTTGCGTTGTTACACGATAATGAATAATGGCACCATTTGCTCCTGTTGCTGAGATTGTATCAAAAGAAAGATCTTCAAGTTTTTCTCCCATTTCTTTTGCTGTATTTATGCGAAATTCTTCTAATTTTTGAGCAGCAGAAATTTCATTTATTGACCCTGGTATTTGTTTATCTAACCAAGAAAAAAAACGGGTTAGGGCAACACCATCGCGTAGATGCGCTTTGCGTGCGCCATTGAGTTCTGTGTCATTTTTAATGGCACGTGGTAGAGCAGCAGGGTCGGTAAGCGTGATGAAAGAGCTGTTTTCTTCTTTAATGATAGTGCGTAATTTTTCGCATGTTAGTTGTGGATCTAAGGCAAACACTGTCCCTTTTTGAATATACTCTTTGATCTTGGGAACAAGCTGTTCTGGTTCATATAATTTTGCATAACGTTCCAGATATTGTTTCTGTTCTACACCAAGTTTTTTGCTGTTAATGAATAAGGCTGGTGTTTCATTAAGTGGAATGAGAGCAAAACAAAGGGAAAAAGGTGTATTGGAAACATCATTGCCCCGTATATTAAATGTCCATGCAATGGAAGAGGGGTCTGTAAAAATAAAGGCATCTGCATTGGCTTTTTGTATATATCTGCAAATCAATGCCAACTTTTCATCTGAACTGCATCCTGCATATTTGAGAGGATGAACTGATAGGGCAGATTGCGGTAATTTTGGTTGATCATGCCAGAGCAAATCAATGGGATTATGTTGAACTTCTACAAGTGTCCCGCCGGCTTTATTTTCTAATGCGTTTTTCAATATATCGATAGCAGTAATGGTGTGAAGCCATGGGTCAAAGCCAATAGAAAGTTTTTTTCCATTTGTTTCAAGCCATTGTGAAGGAGGGAAGATTATTAGATCTTCATAATCAAAAATATGAGGATCAGTTTGTTGGCGGACTTGAAGTTTATAGCGTCCATCTGTGAATATAATGGCTTTGTTTTTTAAAATGAGGGCAATCCCAGCTGAACCAGTAAAGCCGGTTAGCCAGCTAAGACGTTGAGCATGAGGGGGGACATATTCTCCTTGATGTTCATCGCACCGTGGAACAAGAAAACCATCGAGCCCAAGGCGATCAAGTTCTTTACGAAGGGAGGCAATGCGTTTTGCAGCATGCGTGGGATTTGTTGTCGCCTCAAAAGATTGATACATAACAACGTCCTTTTCATTTATTTTAGATGTATCGTTACCCATCCTTGCCGGTGGTATGTTTCGATATGCTTCAGTCCTTGTTTTATATAAATATCTAAAACATGGGCGTGTTGCTCTTCAAGAATTCCAGAGAGTATAAGTGATCCTCCTTTTTTAAGGGCTTTTACCATTTCTTGCGCAAGTTCAATGAGAGGATTGGCAAGAATATTGGCAACAATGAGATCAAAAGGGGCTCGTGTTGCAATGTGTTCATGCATAAAACCTGTTGCAGTAACCGCTGTAATATACTCTTTTACGCCATTAAGCTCGATATTATGTTGTGCAACTTGAATAGCAATAGGATCAATATCGGAGGCGAGAATAGTAATGGGCTTGAGCATTGCTATGCCAATGGCTAAGACTCCACTGCCAGTTCCAAGATCAAGGGCATTTTGTGGATTTTCGTGTTTCATTACTTTGGCAATCATTTCCAAACAACCGGCTGTTGTTCCATGATGCCCAGTTCCAAAGGCTTGATTCGCTTCAATTTCAATAGGGAGAACATTTGCTGGAATGGTGTTTCGGTGGTGACTTCCATGAAGGAAAAAAGGACCTGCATGTATAGGTTTTAGTCCCTCTAGGCTTTTTTGTACCCAATCAATATTGGGTAAAACTTCTATATTAATTTTATCAAAATCTATAGAGAGAACGCTTGCAAAACGTTTCAATGCGTGCTCCTGATTGTCTTGATCAACATATAGAGAAAGTTCATATATAGCATTTTTTTCGTCTATCTCTACAAGAGCAAGAGGATATCCTTCTTCGTCAAAAGCTGTTTCTATGAGGGTATAAAATTGTTCTGCTTCATTTTTAGAAGCAGTACAATAGAGGCGAATTTGTTGCGACATGCTGTTCTTTCTTTTGATCGGTTTTTTTAGTTTAAGATGAGTTTTTTTAACCGTTCAATGGCGATTTCATCTTTTAATTCGCTATCGCTTTCTTTCGTATCATAACGGATAACACCTGCTAACTTTCCGCCTTTTTTGAGTAAAAAAATTGCTGCCGTATGGTTATAAGTATAGTTTCCATCTTCCCCAGGGACTTTTTCAGCAACAATGTTGAAAGAATTGACCATTTTATGAACTTTATCAGGAGCTCCGCTAATGCCAATGATTTTATTGTTAAAATTACTGAGATAATTATGGAGTATTTCTGGTGTATCACGTTCGGGGTCAACAGTCACAAACCATATTCCTAACTTATCCGCTTGTGGTCCAAGGGCTGTAAGCCATCGATCAAGATTCATCAGTGTGGTAGGGCAGCTTTCAGGACACATTGTAAAACCGAAGAAAATTATTGAAGGCTTATTTCGAATATCAGCTTCGGTAATCGTTTTTCCATTTGAATCAGTGAGCGTAAAGTTATCACCTAAAGGCTTATTTATAAATGCATCATAAATAAAAATCCCCGTAAGAAATATAACTGTTAGCCCTAAAATGCGGAGTACATTTTTCATAGTTTGTCTCTTTTAAAAGTGTCAAAAAATTCTAGCATTGGCTGGTTTGTTTTGCAATGTTTGTTTCACGGTTGATTTTATTGGTTTGGTTGGTATGTCTTTCCATATCTATTGATGAAACAATTGATGGAAGGCAATAATGAATATTGAAAACGATCTTCGATTTCATGAAAGTAAACCTCGTATCCATACGACAGCACGGCTGCATGGTTGTAAATTAGGGCGCTATGTGGAAATTAATGAGCGGGTAGTTTTGCGTGATGTAATAGTTGGAGATTTTTCTTATTTAGAACGTAACAGTGAGGCTATTTACAGCGATATTGGTCGTTTTTGTTCTATTGCATCTCATGTCCGTGTGAATGCGTTGGAGCATCCCATGGAGCGTGTTTCAACGCATAAAATAACCTATCGTCCAAACGAATATTTTCGTTATATGGCATTAGACAGTGGTTTTCGTGAAAGGCGTTGTGCAAAACGTGTTATTATTGGGCATGATGTGTGGATTGGACATGGTGCGGTTATTATGCCTGGAGTGACAATTGGTCATGGCGCTATCATTGGCGCGAACGCTGTTATAACGAAAGATGTTATGCCTTATACGATTGTCGTTGGGGTGCCTGCTAAGCGATTGCGGATGCGGTTTCCCAATCATGTGATAGAATGCCTTTTAGATATGGCTTGGTGGGATTGGCCACTTGATAAAATTCATGACGCATTGCCTGATATGCAAAATTTGCCCATTGAAGCCTTTGTTCGCAAATGGAAATGATAGTCAGAATAAAAAAAATGATCTCTTGGAAAAACGGATCATGGTTTGCTTGTAATTAAGCTTTGTTTACAAAATTATCTAGTACACGCTTTTCTCCGGCTTTTTCGAACATTATTGTCAATTTATGATCGTCTATTGCTGTAATATAACCATAACCAAATTTTATGTGAAAAATCCGATCATTGACAGAAAAATCTGATGGTGTATGAGAGATTGATTGCGTGATAACTTTTCCTTCAATATTCTTGTTTTTTTGTGCACGCTTTTGTCTTGGTGTTGCATAGTCATTATAAAAAGAATCGTGATATTGAAAGGAAGATTTTCCATAACCACCATAAGATGTTTCCATTTCTACAACTTCTATATGCTCTGCTGGTAATTCATCTAGAAAACGAGAGGGGAGAGCAGGTTGCCAAAATCCATGAATTCTTCGATTCGATACAAACCATATATGCAAATGTTTTTTTGCTCTTGTTAGACCTACGTAAGCAAGACGCCGTTCTTCTTCTAATCCTGAACGTCCACCTTCATCTAATGAGCGCTGGTGGGGAAAGAGTCCTTCTTCCCAACCTGGAAGAAAAACTGTTTCAAATTCAAGCCCTTTGGCTGAATGAAGTGTCATGATGTTGACTGCATCCATATTTTCATTATTTTCCGTTTCCATAACGAGTGCAACATGTTCCAAAAAACTTTGAAGATTTTCAAATTGTTCCATGGAACGAATCATTTCTTTAAGATTTTCTAGTCGTGTAGGAGCCTCTGGTGAGCGATCTTCTAACCACATGGTTGTATAACCAGAATCATCAAGGATGATTTCGGCAAGTTCTCTATGAGGAGTGTCTTGAAGCATATTTTGCCAGCGGCGGAAGTTTTCAATAAGGCTTCGTAACGCACTGCGTGCCTTAGGCTTTAATTCATCTGTTTCAATGATGTCAGCGGCAGCAGAAAAAAGAGGAACAGCACGTGCACGTGCACTCTCATAAAGAATGCGCAGGGTTGCATCTCCTATGCCGCGTTTGGGTGTATTAATAACACGCTCAAAAGCTAAATCATCAGTGGGTTGGACAACAACGCGTAAATAAGCCATGGCATCACGTATTTCCATTCGCTCATAAAAACGAGGACCACCAATGACGCGATAATTAAGGCCAAGTGTTACAAAGCGATCTTCAAATTCACGCATTTGAAATGATGCGCGTACCAATATAGCCATATGATTTAATGCATGACCGGTTTGTTGTGCGTGTTCAATTTCTTCTCCGATTGCTCGTGCTTCTTCTGCCGAATCCCATGCTGAATGAATTTTTACCTTTTCTTCCTCACTCTTTATTTGAGCAGAAAAAAGGACTTTTCCCAGTCTTTCTTCATTATGCGCAATGAGATGGGAGGCGGTTTTGAGAATATGAGATGTTGAGCGGTAATTGCGTTCTAGACGAATAATTTTAGCAGAAGGAAAATCTTTTTCAAAACGTAATATGTTTTCGACTTTTGCACCACGCCATCCATAAATGGATTGATCATCATCGCCAACACAACAAAGATTAACATGTTGACCTTGAGGATGTTGGGCCAAAAGGCGAAGCCAAAGATATTGTGCTGTATTTGTATCTTGATATTCATCGACAAGAATATAACGAAATTGAGAATGATATTCGCGAAGAATATCTGGATTATGTTGGAAAATAGAGATAGAATGAAGTAGAAGGTCACCAAAATCACAAGCATTAAGATCTTTTAATCGATTTTGATAACTGTGATAAAGTTCGCGCCCCATGCCGTTACCAAAGGAATGAGCATCACTTTTTGAGATATGTTTTGGTGAAAGTCCTTGATTTTTCCAGGAATCAATCATCATGGCAAGGTTTCGTGCGGGCCAACGCTTATCGTCTAATCCTTCAGCTTGAATAAGCTGTTTTAAAAGTCGAAGAACATCATCGCTATCAAGAATTGTAAAGTTTCTTTTTAAATCAACAAGCTCTGCGTGACGGCGTAAAATTTTAGCTCCAGTGGAATGAAAGGTTCCAAGCCAAGGCATACCTTCAACAACTTCTCCAATAAGTTCACCAATCCGTATTTTCATTTCACGGGCTGCTTTGTTGGTGAAAGTGACAGCAAGTATTTGCTGAGGAGAGGCAAGTCCAGAGCGTAAAATGTGAGAAATACGGGTTGTTAAAACGCGCGTTTTTCCTGTACCAGCACCTGCAAGAACTAAAAGAGGTCCCTCAGTATTCATAACAGCTTGTTGCTGTTCTGGATTGAGTTGTTCTAAATAGTCTGTGTTATATGACTTTTGTTCTTTTAGAGTATGGGAGAAAAAACCAGCGCTCTTTTTATCATGGTCTGGAGGGGAATCTTCTTCAAAGAAAGGTATGTTGTGATCAGAAAAATTACTCATTATCTCTCTTTTGTAGTCTTTTTTTCATTGAAGTTCTAGATTAAAAAAACTTCTCTTAAAAAGTCACAACAGTTTCAGTTGAACAGACAGAAAGAGAACGTAAAAAAATAAGCACAAACATTAAAGGCGTTGGGTGAGAACACTTTGAAGGGCATAAACGCGTAACGAGGCCGAGAGATTTACTTGTTGTGGTCTTTTGCTATCAATATCAGTGATAATAAAGGCTAAAGATTGTCCTTTTTGGCGGGCTATATCTTTTAGAATATCTAAAAATGGTGGTTCTAAAGAGACGCTTGTTGCGTGCCCATCAACGCGAACGGATATTTTTCGTGGAATAACTTTTGACCAATCGATAGAATTATTTTCGTGCATTTTTCTACCTTTATTCGTCATTTCGTAAACGATTTTGATCAAGAAATTTTTGCGTTTTTAAAGATTTTTGTTGCTCAAAAAGTTTTTCAGTTTTTGTTCGACCAAAACGATAACGATTTTGCTCAGCGCAAAGAGCTTTTTCTGTACGCTTTTTTTGTTTTCGAAATTGGCGAAGGTTAATTAATTCAGGCATGAGAAAGTTTATTTTTTCCGAAAAGAATCTAAAGAGACAACATCAGCACTTTGTTTTGTATCATTATTTGAAGGTTCTTTATTGGTACTGAGATTTTGTTCTTTTGTGAGCGTATTTTCTTTTTTTTGTTTGTTTGAGAGAGTAATGGGTGCAGATAAGGTGTTTTCTGAATTTTCACTTTCTCCAGAGGTCAGACTTGAGGGTAGATCAAATGCTGCTTCAAATGCTGCTACAGGATCATAAAAGACCTGAACGGAAGTAAAAGGAATTACCAGTTTTTCCGTTATTTCCCTGAAAGAGAGGGTTACTTCGAAGGCTGTTTCTGAAACACTGAGATCTCTAAACTGATGTTGCAAGACGATTGTCATTTGTTCAGGATAGCGATTTTTTAGCCGAGGAGAAATTTTAACGCCTGGGGCATTTGTCAAAAAAGTTATAAAAAAATGATGATTTCCCGGAAGCCCTGCTTTGGCAACTTCCGATAAAACTTTACGGATAACTCCACGAAGCGCATCCTGAACGAGAATATCGTAACGGATTTGATCTTTAACCATCGAAGTTTATTCCTTTTATTTCACGTAGCAGAATGGATTGTATTGATATTGTGTAATAGAATGTATTTTAAAACTAGCAATATTTTGTCTACTATGTACCTCAATGAATCGAAAAAACACGAAAATTTATGGTAAATAATGTCTGATAATGTCTGAAAGATCAATCAATAACATTTAAAAAAGTGAAGGCTTCTGTTGCCAGGTGCCTTCGAACCCCGCTTAAACCTGCGACGGTTTAAGACTCAATTTGAAACATTCACACCACCTTAAGCGGCGAGACGTGCTTCCGCATAGTTGTCATTTGCAACTACTCATTTAGCCCGATAACGGTGGTACAATGCCGAGTAAAAGAGCGATCTTTACACCCTTGTCGATCCTATTTCGCCCCCACCAAAATATAACTTTGGTTTTTTATATTTTGGTGGAGGCGCCGGGTACCGCCCCCGGGTCCAATAGGTTTATTTCACCGTCCATTTATTACCATAGCTGGTAAACCAGCCCTCTAAATATAGATGAAGAACAGTCTTAGGAAAAGGGGGGGTTGTTAATATTTTTAATCCTCTAATTATTTATGGAGCTATACGAGGCGGCTATAAAGTATAGACCGCTCATTTTTGGAGAGGAGATGATGCAAAATGACAAATAATTTAGCAGATATTAAACTATATGATTCAAATCCCGATGAAGCAGCAATAGAACGACTTAGCCGTCGTTTAGCTTTAGTGATGAAAAAGCAGGATGCAGCGCTTGTTGCTACATCGGATCCAAAAGAGTTAGAACGTGTTGAAAAATGGGTTCAAGATGTTTTAGAAGCCGATGAGAAGAGTGCTAAAATGGCTGTTTCAAAAGTGGCTGAGATGATGTCTGGAGAGCGTAGAAAAAGTCGACTGACTTTTTATTATCTAGTTGCTAAGCACCTTAATGCACTTCATAAAATTTAAACAATATTAAATTTGCGATAATGATAAAAAAGCCCAATCTCTTGGGCTTTTTCGTTGATAAAAAGGGTTAATGTTTTTCATCTTCTTGGAGGTAGCCTCCTTTACGCATACTCGGGACAAAGAGAAGAGCAATGAATGCCATGATCATCACGACGGTTATATAAAAATAAAAGAGTGATTCATGACCGTACTTTTTTAATCCAAGCGCAACGTATTCAGCAGAACCACCAAATAAGGCGTTACCAATGGCATGAGAGATGCTAACGCCTAATGCGCGTATTGAAGAGGGAAACATTGCTGATTTTACGACACCAGAGATGGATGTATACATGCTCATAATGAAGAGCAAGCCAATAATGACGGAAAAGGCAATCCATATACTATGCGTATTACCGATTATCCAGAGTCCAGGAAATGTAAAGATGACAGAGAGTATACTCCAAATGATAAGTAAAGTTTTTGTTCCAATTTTATCGGCTATGATACCAGCTATGGGTTGGAATAGGATGAAAATGAATAGTACAGCTGTCATAATCGTTGTTGCGGTATGTTTATCAAAGCCGGTGGTTGTGATCAGATATTTTTGCATATAAGTCGTAAAGGTGTAAAACGTGAGTGATCCTCCTGATGCAAAGCATGCAATTACGACAACGGCTTTTGTATGCTTGGTGAGAAGTTCCTTAAGACTGCCAGAGTGTTTGTGAGAGCGGCTTTCTTTCGTGGTTGTTTCGTGGAGAGAACGACGCAGATAAATCGCAATCACTGCCCCGAAACCACCAATCACAAAAGGAATGCGCCATCCCCATGCTTTTAACTGATCTTCAGAGAGATAAGATGCTAGAATAAATATAATGAAGCTGGCAAGAAGTTGACCTGTAATAAGGGTGGCTGATTGGAAAGAAGCAAAAAGCCCACGATGTTTTTTGAGAGCAACTTCGCTCATATAAGTGGCTGCTGTACCATATTCACCACCCGCTGAAAGTCCTTGCATCATCCGAGCTAAAAGTAAAAGGATTGCTGATGTTATTCCTAAGGTTTCATAGGTGGGAAGTATGGCGATGAAAAAAGAGCCACCACACATCATAAAGATGGATATAAGCATCGAGCGTTTACGTCCATAACGATCGGCGACAAACCCTAAAAACCAAGCTCCAATAGGGCGCATAAGAAAGCCAATAAAAAACACACCCGCGGTTTTTAACAGTGGTGTAATCGTATCACCATCGGAGGGAAAGAATTGTGATGCAAAATAAATTGATGCAAATGAGTAAACGTAAAAATCATACCATTCTACGAGATTTCCTGATGCGCTTGCTATAATAGCAAAAACACGTTTTCTTGCATCCTGTGATGCTGAAGTTGTTTCATTTTTCATGAATTGTTCCCCTTTTGGATTTATATTTTATATTTTCTAAACATAATTGTTTATGATTTCCAGAAAAATTCAATTGTATTATAATAATTTCTTAGGGAAACTCTTTAAGATGATTTATTAGAGTTATGTTGTCATTCGTTTTAAGATTTTTACTTGTGTTATAGAATAAAAAGTTATCACGTTGCATTTAAAGGGAGAGAACATTGAAAAGTAGATCAAGATACCTTTAAACTTGATGAGAAGAATGCAATTATTGGAATAATACCGGAAGATCATAGAGGAGATGGTCTTTATGATGGAAAGCCCCAAAATTGAAAACATTTCATAAAGCTTAAATAATGAGGGGATTTTTGTATCCTTGCTTATCTTGTTGTATCACCACACATCATTATTTAGGAGGGGAGGTAAGCCTCAGATAAGGTTTTCCGTATGAGGTGTTTTTTAGATATCGTGATAATATTTAGGGTAGGGCTTGCCTATAGAATCTTATCAAGTAAATTATATAAAGAGGGCAGTAACTATAGACAGCTTAAGAGAAACTGAGTTGTTTGTAAGACGAATGCGGGGCAGAATTTTTGTTCTTTATTAGGATGGATAGGAGATCAAAAAAAGCCCAATTTCTTGGGCTTTTTTATCCAGAAAATAAGTTTAATGAAGTCTATCGTCTTTATCGAGATATCCTCCTTTATCTATATCGGGCATAAGAAGAATAGAGATGAGTGCAATGACCATCATACCAACGATGTAAAAAAAGAAAACAGATTCGTATCCCATATTTTTTAATCCAAGCGCTACATATTCAGCAGAACCGCCAAAGAGTGCGTTGCCAATGGCAAAAGCAAATCCAACACCAATTGCTCGGATTGAAGCAGGGAACAATTCTGCTTTTATGATACCAGCAATGGACGTATAAAAACTCATAACACAGAGTATTCCAATAATAATTAAGAGTGCTGTCCATGGATTATGGGCATTACCGATCATTTTAAGTACAGGAATGGTGCAGATAATGGATAATGCCCCCCAACTAATGAGTGAAGCTCTTGCTCCAATTTTATCGGCTAGGGAACCAAAAAGGGGTTGGAGTAGCACAAAAACAAAGAGGGCTGCAGTCATTATCGTTGTTGCGGTTTGTTTATCAAAACCAGTGGTTGTGATCAGATATTTTTGCATATAAGTGGTGTATGTATAAAATGTGAGAGATCCACCAGCTGTAAAGCCAACAACCAAAAAGAAAGCTTTTTTATGATTACGAAAAAGTTCTTTAAGACTACCAGCGTGTTGTTCAGAGCGGCTTTTGAGGGTTGTTGTTTCATGAAGCAAGCTACGCAGATAAATTGCAACGATTGCTCCAAAGCCACCAATGACAAAGGGAATACGCCATCCCCATGCTTTTAACTGATCCTCGTTAAGGTAAATGGCTAAAATAAATATTATAAAACTTGCCAGAAGTTGACCTGAGATCGTTGTTGCATATTGAAAAGAAGCAAAGAGACCACGACGATTTTTGGGCGCAACTTCACTCATATACGTTGCTGCTGTACCATATTCACCGCCAACGGAAAGCCCTTGAAACATACGGACTAAAAGGAGAAGAAATGCTGCTGTTATTCCCAAGGTTTTATAAGTGGGAAGTATGGCAATGAGAAAAGAGCCACCACACATCATAAAAACAGAAATAAGCATTGAGCGTTTACGTCCATAACGATCCGCAATGTATCCAAAGAGCCATGCTCCAATTGGACGCATAAGAAAGCCAATAAAAAAGATTCCTGCCGTTTTTAACAGTTGTGTAACAATATCTTCATCTTCAGGAAAAAATTGTGATGCAAAATAAACCGATGCAAAGGAGTAAGCATAAAAGTCGTACCATTCTACCAGATTTCCTGATGCGCTGGATATAATAGCAAAAATACGTTTCCTTGTATCATGTGGATCTAACGTTGTTTGATTATTCATGAAGTATTCCCCTTTTAGATTTATAACTTTTCTTCTTTTTAAAGTTGTTTACGATGTGCATTATAAAAACGCTATTGTAGCATGATAATTTTTTAGGGAAACATAAAGATTTTTTCTAGAGCTATCAGTGATGTTGTGGGCTCATGGTGTTGTTATATTGCGTAAATCATACGCTTTTTACTATCCTTAAGGAAATATTATTTTTTGTTTGATTGTGAATTGTTTGCATATGCAGAGTATTTATGAAGATATGATACTCTTTAGTTTATATGCTTGATGTTGTTTCGTAAAATGATGTTATTGACTATTGCATGCGAGGTTGGTGTATCATTTAAAATACTTTTTAGGAATGATCTTAAGTGTTAAGGAGGAGTACAATATTAAGAGTTCGCCAATAGTATAATAATAGCGGCTTGCACTTTTATTAAGTGTAAAGAGAGTAATGCCTATGTTTATATTTTACGGGGCTTTTACGTTATGTCATTCACGGGTGCCGTTGTGAAATGGAGTTGGGTACATTGAGAAATGTTTCTCAAAAAAGTGTGCGAATTCATAATATAATTGTATTTTCTATTTTTCATGAAAGGATTTGTGTTGCATGAGGGGTACCATTAAGAACGTATTAAACAAAATCATGAGTGTAGTCTTTATTATTGATAAAATCTCTTGAAAGATAATCACTTTTCTTCGACTTTGAGTGGAAATGGGAATATTAAAATAAATCAAACGTTTTTTATCTTTAGTGAACTAAATTCAGAAAAAGAAGTATTTATTACATCATAATATGAAGCCATTTATTTTTATAAGCGGCGTGTGCAGGAGGGAACATTGCTTCTTTAGAGTGTTTGAAGGGATAAAAAATTGTGAGCTTTAAACTTCTATCGGAAAGAATATAAAAAAGCCCAGAATACTGGGCTTTTTTGTTAAAATCCTTGTTTGTTAACATTAAAGGTTAATGAATATCGTCTCCTTGTAAATACCCTTTTTTGCGAGCATCTGGCATTAAGAGAACAGAAATGAATGCAATAATCATCATGCCGGTTATATAAAAATAGAAGACAGATTCATATCCAAGATCTTTTAATCCAAGCGCGACATATTCAGCAGAACCGCCAAACAGTGCGTTGGCAATAGCATAAGAGAGCCCAACTCCTATTGCTCGTACTGAAGCGGGAAACATTTCTGATTTTACAATGCCAGAGATAGATGTATAAAAGCTCATAATGCAGAGCATTCCAGTAATGACTGATAAAGCAATCCATGTACTATCAGTATTACCAATCATATTAAGTCCAGGAATAGTAAAGATAATAGATAAGACACTCCAAATAAGGAGAGAAGTTCTTGTTCCAATTTTATCTGCGAGAGAACCAAAGAGGGGTTGGAGTAACATGAAAACAAAGAGTGCAGCTGTCATGATTGTTGTGGCTGTATGTTTATCAAAGCCAGTGGTTGTGATCAGATATTTCTGCATGTAAGTCGTATAGGTGTAGAATGTGAGCGATCCTCCAGCTGTAAAGCCAATAACCAGAAAGAAAGCTTTTCGGTGGTTGCTCAGAAGTCCCCGAATACTACCAGCTTGTGCACTAGAACGACTTTCTTTGGTTGTTGTCTCATGGAGTGTGCGGCGTAGATAAATCGCAACAATTGCGCCGCATCCACCAATGGCAAATGGAATACGCCAGCCCCACGCTTTTAGCTGATCTTCGGTGAGATAAAGCGCTAAAATGAATATAACGAGACTGGCTAGAAGTTGACCTCCAATCAGTGTGGTATATTGGAAAGAGCTAAAAAATCCGCGGCGATTTTTGAGGGCGATTTCGCTCATATAAGTTGCTGTTGTACCATATTCACCACCGACAGAAAGCCCCTGAAGCATTCTGAGTAAAAGTAAAAGAATTCCTGCTGCCATTCCAATGGTTTCATAGGTAGGAAGTAGGGCGATTAAGAACGAACCACCACACATCATAAAAACAGAGATAAGCATTGAGCGTTTGCGTCCGTAACGATCGGCAATGAAGCCAAAAAGCCATCCGCCGATTGGGCGCATAAGAAAACCAATAGCAAAAACACCCGCCGCTTTTAAAAGTTGCGTAACGTCATTGCCATCTGAGGGAAAGAATTGTGATGCAAAATAAATAGATGTAAAGGAATAAACATAAAAGTCATACCATTCTACTAGATTACCTGATGCACTGGACACGATAGCCCAGATACGTTTTCTTGTATCATGTGGTTTTAAAGCTTCTTGTTTTTCCATAGTCGATCCCTTTATTTGATGTTCATCCATCTTTGTTCATTTATGTTATTTTCTTAGAAGCTGTCTATAGTATTTTATCTTTTGCATCAAAAATTTAGTTAGATCATGATAATTTCTTGTGTAAGATGTTTTTGGAAAAAGATTTGAATTATGTTTGTACGGATTTTACAGTTTTTATTTTCTATAATAAGAAGAATCGGACATAATACCCTCATGAAATCATATCTTGCTCTTTTATCTCATGTCTTAAATCAGGGTATTGATCGGACAGATCGAACGGGTGTTGGCACGCGATCTATCTTTGGGTATCAGATGCGCTTTGATTTACAAGCAGGATTTCCGTTGTTGACAACAAAGAAGCTACACTTACGTTCAATTATTTATGAACTTTTGTGGTTTCTTAAAGGCGATACAAATATTGCTTGGTTGAAAGAGCATGGTGTGTCAATTTGGGACGAGTGGGCTGATGAAAAGGGAAATCTTGGTCCTGTTTATGGTTATCAGTGGCGTTCTTGGCCTGCTCCTGATGGACGCCATATTGATCAAATTAACAATCTTTTAACGATGATTAAGGAAACGCCAGATTCTCGTCGCTTGATTGTATCAGCTTGGAATCCTGCATTAATAGAGGAAATGGCGTTGCCTCCGTGTCATTGTCTTTTTCAATTTTACATTGCTGAGGGGAAATTATCCTGTCAACTTTATCAGCGTTCGGCGGATATTTTCTTAGGTGTTCCGTTCAATATTGCGTCTTACGCATTGTTAACAATGATGATTGCGCAAGTAAGCGGTCTTAAAGTAGGGGATTTTATTCATACTTTGGGGGATGTTCATCTTTATTCTAATCATTTTGAACAGGCACAATATCAATTGTCTCGTATACCAAATACTTTGCCATCTATGCGCATAAATCCAGCGGTAACAGATCTTTTTTCTTTTAAATTTGAGGATTTTGAATTGCTTAATTATAAAGCACATCCCCATATTAAAGCGCCGGTAGCAATATGACGATTTCCATTTGTTTCATTGCTGCTGTTGCAGAAAATGGTGTTATCGGTCGTGAAGGTGCAATGCCGTGGCATTTATCAACGGATTTGCAACGCTTTAAAGCTTTGACATTGGGTAAGCCCATTATTATGGGGCGAAAAACTTGGGATTCTATCGGAAGGCCTTTACCAGGGCGTACAAATATCGTCATTACGCGTGATTGTACCTTTTGTGCTGAGGGGGCTGTTGTTGCTCACTCTTTATCGCAAGCTTGTTTTTTTGCAACAAATGTTGCTTCTCAAAATAATATAGAGGAAATTTTTATTATTGGTGGTGGTGAAATTTTTCAACAAGGGTTGCATATGGCTGATAAAATATTCCTTACAGAAGTTTTAGCTTCTATAGAAGGTGATAGTTTTTTTCCTGTTTTTGATAAAGAAAAGTGGACTATTGTGCAAACACAAGATATTCCAAAAGGGGATAAAGATAGTCATCCGACACGTTTTGTTGTTTATGAGCGGAAATAATTTTTTGTAATATAAAGCGGAAGGGGTTATCAGTTGTATTGTAATGAGGTAAGAGGCACCCTATAAGATCAAGCAAATGGTTGGTATTCGAGTAGTGGTAATCAGTTAAAGAGGTGATAATGCCCTGGACAAATCAAAATGGTGGTGGCCCATGGAGTGGCGATAAAACCAAAAACAGTGGTGATAAAAAAACACCCGCTAAGAATCTTTTTGGTTCTGGTGGCGGTAATGGTGGCGAAAATGGTCCCAATCTTAATGATATTTTGCGCAAAGGACAGGATCAGTTTAAACAATTTAGTAGAGGAGGAACTTTTGTTTTGTTCCTTCTGTTTGCTGTGTGTTTTTTGCTCTATCAGTCACTTTATATTGTCCAACAAAATGAGCAAGCAGTGGAATTGCGTTTTGGCATCCCTAAAGAAGGCATCATTGGTGATGGATTGCATTTTCATTTTTGGCCAATTGAGACCTATATGAAAGTACCTTTAACGGAAAAAACAATCGCGATTGGTGGGAAGCCTGGTCAGGTGCAACAAAGTGATGGTTTAATGCTTTCGAGTGATCAGAATATCGTGAATGTTAATTTTTCCGTTTACTATCGGATTTCATATCCTAGTCAATTTTTATTCAATGTGAATGATCAAGAAGGAACAGTTCGCCAAGTTGCTGAGAGTGCAATGCGTGAGGTCATTGGTTCGCGGCCGGTTGATGATGTTTTACGTGACAAGAAAGAAGAAGTTGCTAATGACGTTAGAAAGATTATCCAGTTGACTGTAGATAAATATCAACTTGGTGTTGAAATAAGCCGTGTGTCTATCAGTGAAGCTGCTCCTCCGACAAAGGTTGCTGCTGCGTTTAATTCTGTTCAGCAGGCGGAGCAGGAACGTGGAAGAATGATTGAAGAGGGGAATCGTGTACGTTTTACGAAAATTGGTTTAGCAAATGGTGAAGCTTCACGCACACGGGAAATCGCAAAAGGTGAAAAGGCACAAATGGTTGAAGAGGCAACAGGGCGTGCTGAACGGTTTCAGGCCATAGCTCGTGAGGCTGCGATTTCACCAGAAGCTGCGCGCTACCGTCTCTATATGGAGACGATGGGGCGGATTCTTTCTTCACCCAATAAGCTGGTTCTTGATCAGGCAAATTCTCCAGCCGTGCCTTATTTACCTTTGAACGAATTGTTGCGTAGCAAGTCGTCGGAAAAAGTAAAGGCAACATCAGCGCGTCCTGCGTTACTCTTAGATTCTCGTATTTCTGGAGGAGATTAATTATGCAGCAATCTCGCTTTTTGTTTGTTTTTAGTGCTATAGTGTTTGTTTTGATGATTTTGTGGATGTCCGTATTTATCGTCTATCCTCGTCAACAAGTAGCAATTAAGCGTTTTGGACAAATTGTTCAGGTAGAATCTAATCCTGGAATCTATTTCAAGGCGCCCTTTATCGATAAGATGATCATTGTTGATAATCGGTTATTGCGTTACGATGTTCCTACACAATCTGTACAGGTTCGTGGTGGTGCGTATTATGAGGTGGATGCGTTCTTTATTTACCGTATTACAGATCCTAAGTTGTTTTTACAGCGCATTGCTTCTGGGCGTCCGCAGATTGCTGCCCGTGAAAATCTTGCACCACGGTTTATTGACGCTTTGCGTGCTGTTTATGGTAAGCGAGAATTTAAAGCAGCTTTATCGGATGAACGAGGCGCGATGATGGCTGAAGTACAGAAACAGTTTTCTGTAGATGCAGGTTCGTTGGGTATTACTATTGTTGATGTGCGTATTCGTAAAACCGACTTGACTGATGCTGTTTCAGAAGATGTTTATCGGCAAATGGCAGCTGAACGTGAAGCTGCTGCGGAAAATATCCGGGCTCGTGGTCAACAAGAGCGAGATCGTATTGTAGCAGAAGCTAATCGTGAATATGAGGAAATTGTAGCAGCGGCAAAGCGTGATGCTGAAATTACCCGTGGTGAAGGTCAAGCTGAAAGTATTCGTCTTTTATTGAATGCGAGGGAGGCTAATCCGTCCTTTTATGATTTTTGGTTGGCGATGGAACAATACAAGAATTTAGAGAAAACACCGATGGTGATTTCTCCAAATGAGGATTTCTTTTTCTATTTTCGTAATCCGCCGCAGGCAAATAAAGCATTCTTACCGACAATGAATACTGGCATTAGTAAAACTGATCCAAAATCGGGAGAGAATAGATAAAATAATGGATTGCAGATACGAGATTTTGCATGAAAAGAATGATCTGTGACCATTTTCTTTTATGGTAAAAGTGGTAGAGAGTATCGAGCCGTGCTGGTTTTATGTAGATAAATTTAGTGGGGCTCTTTGCATCTTTGATTAAAGGCATGTCATGGATAGAAGTGTCGTGAGTAAAAATACGTTTTTGAAGTCTTGTATCACAAGAGTTGTTTTTTGTGTGACTTTGTTTCTATCAGGGGCAGGTTTGTCTTGGGGAGCAGAGACAAGCAAGGCATTGCTTTCTATTCCTGATTTAGCTTCTGAGCTTTTGGAAACAGTTGTGAATATTTCCACGGCACAGACTGTTGAAGGAACAGAACAGGATGAAAATACCTCGGTACCCGTTATCCCAAAAGATTCATTGCTGGAGGAATATTTTAGTGATTTTTTTACACCCAAGGATGCTCAAAAAGATAGTCAATTTCAAAAGGTGCGTTCTTTAGGGTCTGGTTTTGTGATTGATGCGCAAAAGGGGATTATTGTTACAAATTATCATGTTATTGTTGATGCTGATGATATTGAAGTTAATTTTACGGATGGTACAAAACTAAAGGCAAAGCTTCTTGGAAAGGATAGCAAAACTGATTTGGCGTTGCTTCAAGTCGATGCAGGAAGTAAAAAATTAAAAGCTGTGCGTTTTGGTGACTCAGAAAAAGCACGTATTGGTGATTGGGTTATGGCTATTGGTAATCCTTATGGTTTTGGTGGAAGTGTGACGGTTGGTATTATTTCTGCCCGTAACCGTGATCTTAATGCTGGTCCCTATGATAATTTTATTCAAACAGATGCAGCAATTAATCGGGGCAATTCTGGTGGGCCGTTGTTTGATAGAAATGGTGAAGTCATTGGCATTAATACAGCAATTGTTTCACCTTCGGGAGGATCTATCGGTATTGGATTTGCTATTCCATCGGATATGGCTCTTTCTGTTATTAATCAATTGCGTGATTTTGGAGAAATAAGACGCGGTTGGTTGGCTATTCGTATTCAGCCCGTAACAGAGGATATTGCAAAAAGTTTAAAATTGGACAATGCTGTAGGGGCATTGGTGGCTGGTAAAATAGAACAGACGGAAGAAAATAATGTAGATAATAGCCAGTTACAAACTGGAGATGTCATTCTTTCTTTTGGTAATTCCAAAATTAAGCATGCACGTGATTTGCCGCGTTTAGTTGCAGAAAGTTCAGAAGGAAAGGTGGTGGATGTTACTGTTTTACGGAATGGGCAAGAAGAAACAGTACAAGTTAAGCTTGGACGTTTGATTGAAACAGATCCAAATGAAGATACAGAAGAAGAAGTTGATGATAAAAAAAATCAAGATCTGTCGAAAAACGTGACAATGCAATTTATGGGAATGACGTTATCTGAATTGACAGAGGATTTGCGTCATCGTTATTCAATTTCAGATAAACTTCGAGGACTAGTGGTGACATCTGTTGCACAAAATAGCGCAGCGGATAAAAAGCGTATTCGCGTTGGTGAAGTGATTGTTGATATCAATCAGAGTTCTGTCACAACAATTGATGAGGCTAAAAAACGTATTCATAAATTACGTGAAGCTGGACGCAAAAATGCTCTATTTATTGTAGCGCGTCCAGATGGAGAGTTACGGTTCGTAACGATCCTAATGGATTGATATTTGAAAAATTCATTTTTTGTTTTTATCAGCTTTAGTATATGGGATATTTTGCAAGCTAGGCATGTGATGTCCAATATTTCTCAAATTCATTTCACGATAGAGAGTATGGGGTGTGCAATATAAAATCCATTGGGCAGCTCTATTTTTGCGTTAAATAAAAGTACAAATTGGTGCCTTCATAGTATTTTCCAGTTCTCAATATTATAACAACCTAGACTTTGAAAATGCTGCATAAGAGATATTGCTACGCCTTTCTTAAGTCTATTTTTATCTTTGCTTGTGATGCGCAAGTAAATGGTATTGCTATGATGTTTTATGAGAAGAGAAAAAATGAGGAAATCATATGATATTGGGGATGCTCATTCAAATTGCAAAATGCTGTTATAAATAGTGTTTTATTCAATGGGACTTTCAGCGCTTTGTGATTATACTTTGTGTGCTATAGTTAACGTTTTTTCACTTCAATTTGAAAAAGTTATCTTGGAGAAAAATTATATTATATTCAATCAATTATATATATATTTGTACCTTTCTTAGTGATAGATAAAAAAATAATTATAAAAAAGAGAGCGTCAAGAAGACAGTTTTTGAGGCGCTTATTATAAACCAGCGTAGCAGGCTGTTTTATAGGACAAAATAAAGCGATTATATAGGTTAAGCTCAGTATTATATTTATGAAGGATGACAAAGAGTTTGTTTTTTATGGCCTAATGGACAGAATGATTATGGCTGTAGTTTATTATTGAACTATGATAGCAAAAATGCTTGGAAATTCTTTTGGTGTAGTTATTAAGTCCATTTGTTCTTTTTTATAAGTTTCATAGGATTTTCTTTGTATTAAAGAGAACTTGTGTTCGTATTTTTGTTTGAAGTATTTACTCTATGATAATGGAGAGAAAATACAGTGGCTTTGGGGGTGTCTGTATGTTGCAATAAGTTATTGATTGGGAGAAATTGCTATTCATGGCACAAAGAACAATTACATTGATAGCAGGGCCAACGGCAAGTGGGAAGTCAGAACTTGCCTTGCAAATGGCTCAAGAAAAGAATGCTCTCATTATTAATACTGATTCAATGCAGGTTTATGATGTTTTAAATATTTTAACGGCACGGCCGAGGGAGGCTGATACCGCGATTGTTCCACATTATCTTTATGGTCATGTGAGCCCTACTTTGAATTATTCAGTAGGGCAATGGTTATGTGATGTCGAGAAGCTATTGGCTACTTTTTCTTTAAGATCAGTTATTTTTGTTGGTGGAACAGGACTTTATTTTCGTGCTCTTTTAGAGGGGATTTCGGAAATCCCTCATGTTCCAGATGTTGTGCGGCAGAAGTGGCGTTTGCTGCTTGATAAAGAGGGACCTGAAAGTCTTTATCGCCAGTTGTTGCAGATTGATGCTGTTGTTGCTGAAAAAATTTCTTCGCATGATAGACAGCGTATTGTCCGTGCTTTGGAAGTTTATGATGCAACCGGTAAGACGCTCAGTTGGTGGCAGAAACAAAAAACAACACCTCTCATTGCGCCGAATTTGACCGAAAAAATTCTTCTCATGCCACCACGTCCTCTGCTTTATGAACGTATTCATAAACGCTTGGATTCTATGATTGAAAGAGGAGCTTTAGAAGAAGTGATGGCTATGAAAAAACTTAAACTTTCCCCTTCATTACCAGCAATGAAGGCTATTGGTATACCTGAATTTATAGCTTATTTGGATGGATATAGAAGCTTTGAGAGTGCTCTTGAAGCGGTGAAAATACAAACGAGGAGATATGCAAAAAGACAAATGACATGGTTTCGTAATCAATTTGATGAAGAATGGATGCTTACTTTTTGATAAAAGAGCTGGAGCCTTGCAAAGAAACTTTCGAAAGATAAAAGATAATTCGTAAAAAAGAAATTTTTTAGAAAATATAATTTTTTATTGACGAATGGTATCAATGGAATTAAAAATCTGTCTACAAGGAATTTTTTATATATTTTATACGTTGGAATAATGGGGGGTAATCATACAGTATGTGTTGTGTAATGGGCTCCTTTGGGGGCTTTTTTTATGGGCTCCGTTAGGGGCTTTTTTATTGTCCTATAAAGTAGGTGAGTGGGAAAAATGAGAAATGATCAAAGAAAGCAAGAGAGTGCAGATGGAAAAATAATGTCGGGCGCTGAAATAGTGATTCAGGCTCTTATAGATCAAGGCGTTGAACATATTTTTGGTTATCCTGGTGGGGCTGTTTTGCCTATTTTTGATGTTCTTTATCACCAAGATACACTCCAGCATATTTTGGTGCGCCATGAACAAGCTGCAGGGCATGCGGCTGAAGGCTATGCACGCAGTACTGGAAAGGTAGGGGTTATGCTTGTGACTTCTGGTCCAGGGGCAACGAATGCTGTGACACCTTTGCAAGATGCTCTTATGGATTCTATACCTCTTGTTTGTTTTTCTGGTCAGGTAGCGACAACGATCATTGGAACAAATGGCTTTCAAGAAGCTGATACGGTTGGTATTACAAAGCCCTGTACGAAGCGTAACTGGCTGGTTAAAAACGTCAATGATCTTGCAGAAATTATTCATGAAGCTTTTTTTCTTGCTCAATCAGGTCGTCCTGGGCCGGTTTTGATTGATATTCCTAAGGATGTTCAATTTGCTTCAGGATTTTATAGAGCCCCTCAAGTTCAGGATCCTTTGCATTCTTCTCTATCGTTGAAAGAGAATACTAAGGCTATTGAATCTGCTGTTTCTCTTTTAGTTGAAGCAAAACGTCCTATTATTTATTCTGGTGGTGGTGTTATTTCATCGGGGATGGAAGCTATACAGCTTTTACGTAATTTGGTTCAATTGGGAGATTTTCCGATTACATCAACACTCATGGGACTTGGTGCTTATCCTGCTTCCGGTAAAAATTGGCTTGGAATGCTTGGAATGCATGGAACCTATGAGGCTAATATGGCCATGCATGATTGTGATGTTATGTTAGCTGTTGGAGCACGATTTGATGATCGTATCACGGGGCGCCTTGATGCATTTGCACCTCATGCGCGTATTATTCATATTGATATTGATCCTTCTTCCATCAATAAAATTGTAAAAGCAGAAGTTCCACTTATTGGCGATGTGGCGCATGTTTTGGCAGATATAATGCAACATTTGCATATACATCAATCAAAGTTCGATAAAGAAAGTCGTAAAACATGGTGGATGCAAATTAATCGCTGGAAAGCTCGTAATTCATTGGCATATATGGAAAAAAAAGATGTTATCATGCCACAATATGCTCTTGAACGGCTATATGCTCTTACCAAAGATGCCTGTCCTTATATTACAACGGATGTTGGACAGCATCAGATGTGGGCAGCGCAGTATTATCACTTTGATGAGCCAAAACATTGGATGACTTCTGGTGGTCTTGGAACGATGGGGTATGGTCTTCCTGCTGCTATCGGTGTTCAAATAGCACATCCTGATGCGCTTGTTTTGTGTATTTCTGGTGATGCCTCTATTCAGATGAATATTCAAGAGCTTGCAACAGCAATCCAGCATGACACACCGGTGAAAATTTTTATTTTAAATAATCAGTATATGGGGATGGTTCGCCAGTGGCAGCAATTGCTGCATGGTAATCGTCTTTCTCATTCTTATACGGAATCTATGCCTGACTTTGTGAAATTGGCTCAAGCTTATGGAGCCGTAGGAATTCATTGTTCAAAACCCGATGAACTTGATGATAAAATTCAGCAAATGATTGACTGTGATAAGCCTGTTCTTTTTGATTGTCGTGTTTATCATTTAGAAAACTGTTTTCCTATGATCCCATCAGGATGTGCCCATAATGAGATGTTATTACCCGATGAGGCAAACGAAGAAGCTATTGCAAATGCTGTTTCTTCCGATGGAAAGATTCTTGTATAAAATGAATATATTAATAAAATAGTGAAGGATGGTGATGATGAAGTCTTTGGAGTCTTCATCTCTGTCTCTTCTTTGTGGAGAGTTCCTATTATCCTTAGAGATCATTTTATGATTTTCATTCTTTGTTTAAAGACATGGGGTGTATTATTATTTGTTCATCTAAAAAATGTTATAAGTCGTGTGCAACAATTATGTTTGAATTTATTTGTACGCGATGTTTGTTTTTTTAATTCATATGTTCACATTAATAGCTATTTCGTTGCATTTTTTAGATAATACATTGAATTATCTGTTATAAATTAATTATGTTGTCTCATATATGAAAGATTCCATCGTGCAAGAAAAAAATCCACTGTGCTTGAAGGGGGCAACCATGCAAACCGTCATACTTGTGAAAACAATAGAAAAGTTTGTCACTATGTTTTGGTTTCGCATTATGAAATTACTCCAAATCGCTCTTTCAAGGGATTGATAGGAAAATCCCCCTAGCGGCTTGAAAGGAAGGGCAAATATAACAAAAAGCAAATGCAGCCATAGAAAATCAATAGGTCACCATAGCTTATAATCAGGTAGTAACCTCACCTGATTATGCGGGAGGAATCTATACATATGAGATGTATCGTCAATATATATAAATCAGAATAATACTCACCATTATATCATTATCAGGACATTAGCATTGAAAATCAAATACTCTTTCTTTTATTTGTTCTACATATCTATGATTCCATAAATCTGCAGACACAAACACTCTTTGAATCCACCGCATTGGATTTTCATAACTATCAAATGATCCAGAAAATTTATCTCTAGAGTGTAGAGCCATTCTGTTATCAATGTATAATAATCTTCCTGGTTGTACATCAATTCCAAAAGATACAGCCTTAATAGCTTCATAAAAATGATCTAAAGCTTCCTTGGCTTTTTTTGATTGTGGCTCTAACATGCCTGGATAAAAAACAGCGCTGATATCTGGGAATTCACCGTCCCCTTGAACTAGGGGTACTTTACTTGTAGAGGTTACCCCATTTTTTCTCCATCTATAGGGAACATTAATTATATATAAATTATCCCTTAAGCTCCTCAAATCCTCCTCATTTAAAAGTTTTAGAGCGAGACGTGCATCAGATATTCTCGTTAATGGGCCATCAACATCATTGCGAACACCAGATAAAAGGATCCCTTTAGGAGATAAATTTAAACCTCTTATAAATTTTAGTGCAGCATTTTCTATATGAAAATCTAACTCAACTTCAGATCCTAATCCTGTATAATCTTTTTTATTATCCTCTAAAGGAACTAGGTTGTTTACTATATGTTCGCCTTCAAATTTAATTGAATAAGGCTCTCCGATTAATAAAGAAAACATCATAATTAAATTTTCGCTAATATAGCCACTTTTACAAGACGCATCTAAATTATAAGGATTAGGTGACGTATTAATTTGTCTATCAATTGGAAGGTTTTCAAAGATTAAATATGCTCTAGGGGTAATAGACATCTTTTGATTCATAAGAATTGTCAATATTCTATGGGGTAGCAGCGAAAATGCTATTTTTTTAGCTTAACCGAATATTCAATACCACCGTATGGATCATAAATAACATGGTCCAAAGCCTCCCAAAGTTTGTCTCTTTCGAGATTGCTCAACTCAAAAGTATTTTCATTTATCATTATAATTTCCTCCCCAATTATCTTTCCCTACTTTCTTATTAAGAAAAGTGAAAAAATAATAATTAAAATCAGCCATGTTAGTACATAAGTGTCTGTAAAATCTTGGATTAATCCAAATAATGGTGGAGTAGTAATAATTGCGATTTGATTTACAGATATTGCTAAACCCAGAGAAAACACAACGCTTTCTTTCGGCTTAAGAGTCTACAATATAAGCAGCCCAAGGGCCATACCATTCCATTCCCAAAAAACTAACCAAGCAGATAAAATAGTTAAATAAATTATGGATCCACTTATGCCCAAAATTAATATTAAAAATCCAAAAACGACTGCAATCATGCAAAACAAGACAGGAAAAAATTGTCCTTTTTTACAATGATCACGCCACGCTGCTAAAATAATTCTTCCTAAGGCACCAGAAGCCTGTGAAACAAAAAATAAATAAGCACTTTTATCTAGAGACAGGTGATAGATTCTATAAAAATAGATCGTTATAAAAATAGTTAAAACATATTGAACGATTACAAGTGAAACGCTTGGAAAAATAATATTCTTCATATGAGGCGCAGCCAACATTGCAAGACGAGATCTTACATTTGCATAGAACGAAATTCTTGCCTTGCTTTCTGGAACGATAGTGATAACTTTTGCTGGTGAGTGATAAAAATAATAAATATACATCCACCTAAAAAAGAAACTATGGTACCGACCAAAAACGCACCTTGTATGCCATAGACAAGGGCACTCGCAGGAAGAACCATCCCAGCTAATGCCCCACCTAATGGTAGCCCCGCTTGCCTTATTCCCATTGCAAATCCGCGTTGCGATTGTGGAAACCATGCAGAAACAGATTTAGCGCCACCAGGTTGAGCAGAACTATAAAATCCCCCTACAATGAGCAAACAAACCAAAAGGGAAATATAGTTATCTGTGATTGCTCCCAACAAAAGAGCGACAGAAACGCCGACCGCTCCAACTCCAACAATATAGCGCTCGTTAAACTTGTCTAGTAATTCACCAGCTATGAGTAACCCAATAATAGGTAGGAACTGCGCTGCTGAAGACAGCAAACCTATTTGAGAGTCACTAAGCGAGAAATCCTTCTTAAAAAATTCAGCTAAAGGACCAATCCCTTGAACAAAGAAGCAAGCTGATGCTTGAGCGATCGTGGCAACAAGCAATATAATCCATCTATAATAATTCTTTTCTATAAATTTATTATTGCTCACTCAGCCCCCCTCCAATTAAAGTGTATTCCAATAAAGTAGCCTTTTTTTAATAATGATTGCAACAATAAATGAGGTATTTTATGCTGATTACATAAAAATCTGTCAATACGATTGGTCTTAATGTGAAAGCTAAGGAATATGCTTCATTTAAGGAAATAAGCTATTATGTGTCGTGCAAATTTGATACGCTAGCGATATAAGATAAATTTTACAAACATTGGCTCAGCCAGCATCAAGCGCTCTTTATAAAAGAAGCTATATTTTGGCAAGCTTTTTCAAAATAATTCTCAAAGCTTTCTTCAGTCACATAGCCCAGATGCGGTGTGCAAAGAACTCTATCTGATTGCAATAATTTGCTCTCATATACTGGCTCGCTGTCATAAACATCCAGTGCAAAGTAAGTTGAATTTTCCAAACTGAGTATTTTTTCTATCGCCCCTTTTTCAACCAAAGCTGAACGCGCTGTGTTAACAAAAATAGCATGTGGTTTCATGTTCAATAGATCATCTAATTTTATGATTTCTCTGGTTTTATCGCTTAAACGTAAATGGACGGATATAACGTCAGGACGTGTAAAAAATTCATCTTTTGAATGCGTAAAATGATAACCTAAATTTTTTGCTTCTTGCGTTGAACGCTCACTCCCATAAACCAAAATGGACATGCCAAAAGCTTGAGCATATTGAGCAACCATTTTACCAATACGCCCAAACCCGAATATTCCAAGAGTAGCCCCTTTCATTTGGTTGCCAAATGTTGTTTGCCATCGTCCTTTTTTCATATCAGATACAGATTTACAGAGTTTTCTACGCGCAGACATAATTAAGAGCCATGCAAATTCAGCAGCAGAAGTTGGATCTCCACCACCGTCTAATATTTCAATTCCTAAGTCTCTACAAGCTTCTATATCAATATGTGAACCTATAGGGCCTGTTTGGCAGATTAATTTTAAATTTGGCAGTTTCAGGAGAAGATTTCTATCAACTATAGTCCGCTCTCTGATTAAGATCAGAATATCTATCTCTTTGAGCCTATCTTCTAAATCACATTCTTGAGCTAAATTATTTATAACCAGCACTTCATGCGATTTCATTAATTTTGTAATAGACTGTAATGTTAGGGTAGCTTTTTGATAGTCATCTGGAATTAATATTTTCAATTTAAACCTCCTGTTTTATTCATCAATATTTGAGTTCATTATTTCATTTCTAAAACAACCAAAAAGCAATATCACCACTGATATTTTGACATAACGCCAAGCCTATTAACAAATTATCCCCCTTGATTTCATTGTTATTTCTAGCAACGGTAACAAATAATAATTAAATCAAAAAGTTATATTTGTAGTAAGGGATTAGGTGCTTATTGATTCTATTATGTTTTTTTATCTCTATCCCTAACTTTTTTGGAGCTTTTGTATCGATTCAAGGGAGAGTTTTTTGCGATCTGCGCTCTTGGTATAAAGAGATGCCATACTGTCATTTGTCCAGCCAAAGAGTGCTTTGAGTTGTGATACTGTTGCACCAGAGTTAGCTGCGCGTGTTGCTGCTAATTTTCTTAAGCCATGCGCTGATTTTTTGATACCTGCTTGGGTACAAGCATTATAAAATGTAATTCCGAAGCTTTTTTTGGGTATTTTTTTCCCGCGTTTACCACAAATGAATGTTTCTTCTCCAATAGGACCAACTTCAAGCGTTTTGGCTAATTCTGGCAAAATTGGGAGAAAGACATCTGTTTTAAATTGGCTCTTTTCTGTTTTGATGTGAATGATATTATCTTTGACGTCTTTCCAGCCAATGCGGACCGCATCACCACGACGCAGACCCGTATATAAAAGAACATCAATCCAAACGCGTTCATGGGTACCATGTGACCAGCGTTGGTAATATTTTTCAACATCTTCTTCTGTCCAAATGGGAAAGCCCTCTTTATTTTTAAGAGGAGGTCTTGTGATACCTAAAGTAGGGTTGCTTTCCAAAAGTCCTTGTTCAATTGCCCATTTAAAAAGCCCATTTAGGGATTGTAGAAAGTCTCTAGCCATTGCTGGTGTTTCTTTGCGCCGTTCAACACCGGCTATGATATGTTTCTTTTCGATTGCTTGGTATGAAATGTGACCTATAGTATCGCACACTTTCATAAGAGTGTATTCTCTTTGTTTCTTTGTGGCTTTAGCGAGGTTATGCCAATTGGAGCTATTAAAATACTGTTTAAGGAGCCATGCGAATGAACCTTCGACTAGCTTACCAGTTTTTGATTTAGGAAGTATAAGCCCTTGTAACTCGGCAAGTGCGCTTTTGTAGTTATCAACAAACTCTTG